>CAZDNV010000113.1:0-5581 GCA_964506875.1 uncultured Candidatus Bathyarchaeia archaeon | reverse complement strand
CGGGATGGAAACAACAACCATTGTCACCAAGAGCGGTATGTACGCCAGGAACCATCGCTCTTGTGGAATTCCAAGCACGTTCACTGCATATACCGCGTTGATAACGCCCGTGAGTGCACTGCTGAACATGACTAGTATCTGAATTGTGAACAGCCACAACACCGATCGTGGGACAACCTTCCAAACACCGAAGCTTGCCCTAATTGCTTTAGGATATGACGACACAAAATATCTGAAACGAATAGGCTCCGGATATGACACAGTCTCCTTCAATCTCAAACGCCACACTGCCGCAACAAGGTAGAGCAAAGTCACCATCAAGTAGATGATTCGCATGCTCCCTTCCAAACCGAACTGCAACAGAAGAAGACCTCCTATCGCGGGACCTGGTGTGTTGAAGGTTCCATGAATCATCTGTATCAACGATGAACCGACTCCCCTGCGCTCTGCCGGCAACGAATCTTGAACCATAGCAAACAGCGCAGGCTGATAGATCAGGCAAAGCCCCTGCAAAGTAGTGCCAATTAGGATGAAATGCCACGATGGAGCCAACGCAAAGAAAAGATAGCAGAAGGCCAACCCAAACGTCATGGTCGTTACGAGCCAACGCCTGCCATACTTGTCTGCAAGATAGCCTCCAGGAAATGCTACTGCTGCCATTGCGAGGAAGTTGGCTAAACCTATGATTCCTAGGGCCATAGGGAAGTCTTTTCCTCCCAACACGTCTTGAACATAAAGTTGGTAGTTTGGAACTGGTGTCTCCATCGCAATATCCATTATGATCCAGCTAATGAGAAGAATCCGGTAGTTGCCAGTAATGAACGAAAACTCTCGTCTAAGAAAATCTCCTGTACCCATCAACGCCACTTTTCCGTGAAACATTATGACCTAACGATATAAGGCTTAACCCACTCATCATTTCTATATTATTGATTTGAGGAAAGAACCAGATCCACGGCCGCAGAAGCAAAATGAAAGCACGTGACTATGATCAATCTACTAAGTACGATACGATTTTCCTGTACAGATCTTTGCTTCTTAGGTCTTCGTACCCTGCATATATACTCGGGTTATCGTTCACTTCGACCACTGTGTAGGCGCCATTAGCCTCTTTGACGTCAACTCCATAGAGTCCATGACCGATCACTTCGCATGCTTTCAGCGCCAGCTCCTTCAATCCTGCCGGCGCGTTCTCTCTTTTGAGCGACACGGTCCTTCCCCAAATAAACGTAGGTTTGCCCCTAAGTTTAGCCCCATGCTTCCATCGGCCTTTTGGAATCATGTATTTGCAGACATAAAGGATTTCGTGGTTCAGTACTCCAACTCTCCAGTCAAAAGCAGTAGGCATGAATTTCTGCACGGCTAGAACATCTGATCTTCTGAAGAACCTTCTGGCAACCTCGCGAAAGCTCGTCTCACAAGCCACTTTTTCCACGTAACGCGAGAAGCTTGTGTACGGCGCCTTTACAACAACAGGCTTCCCGAAGTCTTCGAAAATCTCCAAGAGCTGCTTGTGATGGAACTCTCCCTTGTTAATGAAAACTGTAGGTATGTGGGGAATATTGTACTTCCTGAAAAGCGCATATTGGTGGATTTTGTTTCCGCAGATCTGTATAGATTCAGGGTCGTCAACCACCTTTAGACCTAGCTCGGAAGCCGTTCTAGAAACTACGTATGCTGTAAACAGCGGGTCTGTCGTGGCTCTAATGAAAACTGCATCATATCTGGGGATTTCTGCGAGGTTATCTCTAAACATGAAGTTGAATTCGTGACCGCAGTTTTCTGCGGTCCTCTTGAAGTTCAGAAGTGCCTTATCTTCCCTGGAATCTGAAAAATTGTATTTTTCAACAAAACAGGCTATTCTAGCCAACCAAGTGGTCACCCATATTCGACATCCGCGTAACTTCCTTCGAGATCACAATCAAGTCGCTCGGAAGAATCTCTTCTTTCCGCATAGGTTGAAGTCCACACAGAAAGACTTCCTGATCAATACGCTGTGCATGCAGCTTGCAGATGGGGATTCTGAAAATCCCATATACCTTTCCAGCAAGTTCTTTCAAATTGTGATCTTGCTCGCATGTTCCGAAGATGGATTTGAACGAGACCATTTCTCCCCTCAGCGGTTGAGCGCAAACTGCGAACTTGTAGTTCATGCCCAGACTTTTTACTGCTCTGTATAGTGCACTTTTATTTTTTGCGGTCTTGAATCCGTCATAAGAGAATGGGTTGACAGCGAAAACAACTACTGGAAAGCCAAATTCAGAGATTATATTCTTAACAGAATCCGTGACCAAGTATGGCAATGTCGGAATCCCTGCTCTTGAAGCTTCAAGCAGCAAAATGGGCGTTCTGCTGGTGTCTAGTATGTTTTTGCTTGAGGGAATTACCGCGTTGCCCAGAACCTCAGCGTGCATTGACACATAGTAACCCGTTTTGAGGTAACGATAATCATTGTTGAGATTGAGAACGAAGCCTTTGACCGATGATTTAAGAAACGCTGAAGTCCTCATTGTAGACGCGTTTTCTGTTAGATCGATGTCTGAGACAACCAGCACCGAAGCGACACCAGATGACTTAAAGGTTCGGTATTACGCGCACTATATTTAAGATTAACTACACGTTTATATCGCATTTTTGGCGAACAGCTCTGGCAAGGGAGACAAAACGTACAAGACCTTGGAAGCCTTAGGCCCAGAACATGAGTTTTCGATAGTTGACAGCGAGCTTAAAGTGTTGCCCATCGTCGACAAGATAATGAAGGGCCTTCACGGGCGTATCGTCAACTCCGTAGAGCGGCAGCTCTACACATTCGGTAAAGAGCTGCAAATGCATGTTATGGAGATCAAGCCCAACCGTCCTTTCAGATCGCCAATCGATTTCGAAGAGACAATACAAGAAGCAGTTCTAACAATGTGCGATCTCTTACAGCGCAAACACAGTGCTAGCCTTCTAGGAACAGGCATGCATCCTATGATGAGATTGGAGGAGACTGTCATATGGCCCCACCGCCACAGACAGATCTACGAGAGCTATGGGCGTGTTTTCAATCTTCGACGGCATGGATGGCTTAACGTCCAGAGCTTCCAACTGAACCTTCCATACTCTGATGAAAAGAGCGGGGTTCTGCTTCACAACATCCTCGCAAATATCTGTCCCTATCTTCCGGCGCTTTCTGCTTCGTCCCCAATTTACGAGGGCAGTCTCAGCGAGACTGCAGATAACCGACTGAAATTCTATGCAGAAAATCAAAAGGAGGTACCATCGGTAACAGGAGATGTAGTTCCAGAATACGTTTTTTCATTTGACCAATACAGAAAGGAGATCATCGAAAAATATTCATCTGATATGCTCCGCGCAGGCGCGGATCGAACCATCTTAGGCAAAGACTGGGTCAACTCTCGAGGAGCAATCTTCCGCTTTGATAGGAAGGCCATTGAAATAAGGGTAATGGACGAACAAGAGTGCATCAAATCAGATGTAGCTTTGAGCTGCTTTGTTCGGGCTTTACTTCGAGGGCTGACCAAAGAAGGTTTGACATTCTTGCCCCACGCTGTTTTGGTGAAAGACTTCAAGCTGATCATGGAAGAAGGATTGAACTCGAGAGTTCAAGGTCCATATGGTCAATCTGCACGCCAAGTCTGCCAGCACTTTCTCCGCGTCGCTCGAGCCAATGCCACAGAAGAAGAGAAGAAGTATCTCGGCTTGGTCCAGAAGAGAATCGAAAAGGGGAACCTGTCTGAGACAATTCGTGAAAGACTCCACAACAGGGCTCAGAAGACGGATCTCAAGGATGCAATAATAGGTGTGTACTCGCAACTCATAGAAAGCCTTATTGACAATCAGCCTTACTTTTGAAGAAGCAGGAGTCAGCCTGTTTGCCCCATAAGAGCATTAGACAGGAGGATTTCTTCAAGACCTGTAGCTGTTGCAGCGTACGAATTCATTGTTGCATGGGTCCGAGGCCACCAATAACCAACGACCGCAAGAAGATTATAGAAGCCCATCTAAAGCGAAAGAGGATCCACGTTGAACGTCCGTTTGTTCAAGCGGAATACACTTACCCAAGGGAGGGTGATGACGGATACTGTGTCTTCTACGACGCGAAGACGAGAAGATGCATTATTCACCCTGTCAAACCGGAAACTTGCGTTGCTGGACCGGTAACTTTCGACATAAACACACTAACTAGGACAATCGAGTGGTACTTGAAGAGGAAAGAAATATGTTCATTGGCCGGTATGATCTACGAGGATAAGAAGGTACTGCGGGAGCACCTCGAAACAGCTAAGAAGGAATTGTCCCGTCTTGTACACGAGCTCGATTCTCCAGGCTTGAAGGCCATACTAGCGAAAGAAGAGCCTGAAACCTTCAAGATAGAAGAAAGTGCCTTAGATAGGTCTGTCATCGAGAAACTGGCTAATTCACGAGATCTAGCTTCTGGTCAACAGAAGACGAATGCTTAAGGACCTGAAGAACGCTTGACAAAGCTCGTTCACATTGTTTTCGCAAGTTGAGATACAAGCAATACGATGATATGCGCATTAATCATTGAACCCGAACGAAGTGGAGACTGAGCGGGCCCGAGGGGATTTGAACCCCTGTTCTCCGGCTTTCTTCCACTAGAGTGCCCGGAGGCTTACGCATCTTCTTTTGACTCGGCGCCTTGATCCTGACTGGGCTACGGGCCCGCTTTACGGTGTTAAGCATCTTCAGGATTAATCACTATTGCTTGTTTACGTTTTGTTCAGTTCTTCATTTAGCCACCAAGCTTTCTTCTTTCCAGATCTCTCTCCAGGATAGTATTCTATTATGGACTTTCCAAGTTGCTTCCTTGATTCTTTCTGTATTCTTCTAAGTCTGTTTAGAGCAAGCCATCTGTTCGTCTTTAGGTAGTCTGCCAGTTCTGGCGTTGTAGCTCCCTTGTAATGAGACAGAAAATCAATTATTTTATGGTCCGTTTCGTCTATGCCGAACGTGTGAGGGTTTACCTTGCTACGTTCATAAGTGAGTAACTCAAGGTCGGCGAGATATTTTCTTATCTCTGAGAACTCCTTTTCGATCTTGCCTAGTCTCTGTTCGAACTCCAAGAGTTTGTCAGGTTTTGGGGTCTTCTGCAGCTTTTCCATTATTGCGTCGCGAATGAAACTGCTTCTGTCTCCTTCAGGCACTCGCAAGAGCATTTCATCGTAGATGGTTTCAGGTATCTTCGCAGATATAACCTTCGATTTGTCCATGACTGCTGTCCTCACTGCCTAATTATAGCATGTTCTCTTGTTTTATGATTCTTTTGTCTCTTTCTTTTCGGAAGTCTTTTAAAATTGGAAGGATAACTCTAAGCCGAACCCGGTTTGAGTGGTATCTATGCCTAGAAAAACCACTGTCAGTTTATTGAAATGTGATGTTGGCTCTCTAGTAGGCCATCATATTGTACCAAAGCCTCTTCTTGACGTGGCAGAGAAGAACCTCAGAGATGCAAAAGAGCAAGGTTTGGTAAACAGCTATTATGTCTTCAACGCAGGAGATGATCTTCAATTGCTGATGGTGCATGAGAATGGCGAATCAAATTCGGGAATTCACAAGC
>CAZDNV010000112.1:0-5697 GCA_964506875.1 uncultured Candidatus Bathyarchaeia archaeon | reverse complement strand
GCCTAATTTCTGCTTCAGAGAAGGACAGTATGGGTGGTTCGTCGTAGGCCCTACCATCGGGAAATGAGTTTCGGTCTTTGAGCCGGCTGAGCAAATGTCAAATGGGGTTGTTACACCTTCGACTCTGTATATGCTTTCCAACGCCTTTTTTCCAGCGTCTTTTACAGCCTTTTTGGTTTGGCACATATACCAAAAGTTCCCGCCGGCTACCCCTCGTGCGTAGCCGATTCGCCGTTCAATGAGGAAATCGGGCACCATGATAGGAATCACGATCATTTCGCGTCCGTAACGTTGTTCTTCCCACTCAAACCCGTCTCCGCAATGTCCCACTCGTTCCATCATGTCCAGTTTTCCTTCAGGTTTGACAGATAGCGCATCAAAGAGTGCTGTAAATGGTTTGACAAGTATGTCTTGTCGGATCCTGTAAGAAAGCTCCTTCTCGAACCGCTGCAAAGTATCTTCTAAGGGTTTGTCTTTGTCCAACCCTTTCCAAAATTGCAGTATGGCTCCTTTTCGCCTGTCGGGGGTCTCTTCCTTGAGCAACCACTTCTCGATTCCACTCTCGAGCCTGCCGATGACCCCTGAAGGTGTTGCAGTGGCGTCTTCGGCTGCCTTCTCCAAGGTTTCTTCATCGTCTGCCGTAACAATAACGCGGCAATAGAGGCCGACTGAAGCCTCCGCATAAGTATCCTCGATTACAGCTTTCTCAACCATCTAGCCCAGCGCTCCGATGGCTTCTCCCCTGACTTTCTTCCTAAATTCGATACTTTCCTCTGTCAGATTGTCCATATTCTCATCCGTTATTATTCTGACTTTGGGCAACCTAGTGGGATTCAAGCTCAGGAAACGATCAAGCAATGATCCTGCTAAGAAGCTCCTCTTTAGCGCCTGATAGCTCCAGTTCTCTATTAGATCGAGAGTCTGTCGTCTCCCAGATTTGATGAATGCCTCTGCAATTATCTCAGTCACCATGCTGTCTCTGGACAGAATCGCGACTTCGGCGCTCCTTATTGCGTATTGATTTCCATTGAAAGAAACTGTCAAACCGCCTTTTTTTCTCAGGAGTCTAAAGGCTTCTTCATCAGTTATGCTATCGCCAACATACATGACGTCTGACAAATCGACTTGCGACCGTCTGACTGTGTCCATTATGGCTTCAACCTTCTCTCTTCCGCCCACAACATTAACCTCAGAAAGCATTCGACCACATTCCATAGAAGGCATCTCTTCCCAGAAAACTCCGTCAAGCCGCTGGATCATGTTCTGATCTTCTTCAGAGAAATCATCCATGGATTCCGCTCCCATGGGTATCTGTACTGCATTCATTTGCATAATCTCCTTTGCCGTTTCTCTAAGGTATTTCCGATCACCGTTCGCCATTCTGTACTTATCGATGCTTACCTTTGTGCAGTACGTGTCTCCATACGGGAAGCCTATAGCTCGGCATAACTCCAATACATAGAATTCGTAGCTTGTGCTAACAATGAAAGTTGGGGCAATACTTCTCAAGTGCACCATTGTTTCTTTTGCACCAGGGATTAGGAGAAGGTGACCAGCTGAATACTTCCGCATTTCCTGATCTGTCGCGTCATAGGCCTTTAAGAAAGGCAAAATCAGCTTCAGAGTGTCGCCTGCTTTGTGTCCTTCCCTTCCTAGAACATCAGAGAGTACGTCATCATATCGGCTTATCACGTTGAAAAGCTTGTTTCCATCTGGAATGAAATGCGAAGCTATTTCGTAGGCATTATCGTTCTTTGAAATTGGACCTTCGCAATCAGAGATGAAGATTCGGCTCACGAGACGCTCCTCAACATGGCCATATGCTTCTTGCTGGCTTCGATGTGTTGTTCAGAAGCTATGTCTGTTCTGTTCCAGAGTCCTCCACCGGTGATAGCCTTTAGACCCTCCAAAGAGATTTGTCGGGCTGTCTCGATGTCATCGCCTATGCCAACCGCGCATACTGCTCTGGATTCTAGAGGATAGGTTTCGCGTTGACGCAGTTCCATAGCAGCTGGGTATATGCAGATTCTATCACCGTATTTTCTGTTCAGCTCATAAGCCTTGCTCAGGTCAACTGGCTTGTAGATTTCGGTCTTGCTAACAAGATTGGGGAAGGTTTCGGCAAAACTGGCATAGTTCGGCGGAGCCTTGTAGGTCACGACTGTTGCTGACCGTTCCAGCTCAATGTGTGTCAGGTTGCCTTCAAGGATTCTGAAGCAGATGTCAACGAAGCTATCTTTCAAGATTGGCAGAATGTTCACTATTTCTGGGTCACCTGGTCTACTGTTGTTTTCAAGGATTTTCGGCTGGTCATGCGTATGCATGAACGCAACGTATAGCGGCAATCCTCTCAGACCTGAACCACTTCCTTCTCTCCACTTGCTGAAGATCCTACTGACGATCTCGGTTTCTCGAGATCTGTCTTCGCTTGTAAGAAAAGGCAATACGTCGCGGACGTTCTTGTAGGATCCCATTCCTCCTGTGTTTGGGCCTTTATCGCCGTCGAAAGCTCGCTTGTAATCCCTCGTGTCTGGCAGGGGCACAAGGTGTTTGCCATCGCAGAAGGCTTGATAGCTTGATTCTTCGCCTTGGATTTTCTCTTCTATGAGGACAGGCCCATACTGGAAGTTTGAGAGAAAGTGCTCGAAGAGCTGCTCGCGATTTGCGAAATGGTCTCCCCACACTCCTACGCCTTTTCCAGCAGCAGGTTTGTCCGGCTTGACGACTACATTGTTTTCAAGTTCATCGAGCCAACTGTAAACGTCTTTCTTCGCTTTGACTGTGTTCCTGTAGTCTTTGGGGTCAAAGATTCTGAAACGAGGGTTTACTTGAGGGGCTATAGCTTGGAATAACAGCCTCTGCTGCACCTTGCTTGCTTCTATGGCGTATTCTTTTGTGGGGCATATGATAGGTATGCCTGTCTGTCTTTCGACGAGATCGCGTATTCCTTCTATTATGGGCTTCTCAGGTCCGACGATGCCGAAGTCGATCTTCTCCTTATTGGCTTTTGCGAATTTGCATATTTCCTCAATGTTTAAGTCTGGAACGACAACATGTTTGGCAGCAGCTTTTACATTGAAAGGGTTTCTCTGCTTGTCAGCAATGTAGAGGTCAGTAGCATAGTTGCCACAGTGCAAAAAGGCATCAACCATGGCTACTTCTCTTGAACCATACGAAACGACTAGTATGCCCACTTTCTCCATAGCTAGACCCCGATACTAAGGATCAAACAGGAGAGCTTGACCCTGTTCTTATACACTCTTGACCGCTTCTTCTATCTCGTAGAGTCTTCCTGTCTCTTCATAGCCTTCAGAAAATCTTTCCTTCATCGTGTCAGCTATCTTCTGAGCCAAAGGCGTGGGATACTTGCCTGTTATACAAGCCAGGCAAAGTTGGTCATGTTTGAAGCCTGTTGCCTTCACCAGACTCTCCAAAGACTGATAGCACACGGCGTCAGCGCCTATTATTTCTGCCACTTCTTCGGCCGCGTGTTTTGAACCTATGAGCTGGCCGTAGGTTGCCATATCAATACCGTAAAGACACGGGCCAATTATGCGCGGGAATGTGACAAAGAGATAGACTTTTTGGGCTCCCATTCTGCGAAGCTTCCCCACGATGACTTTTGTAGTGTCTCCCCTGACAATGCTGTCCTCAGTTACTATGACGCGTTTTCCCTTGATTTTCGTGGGTAGGATGTTTATCTTTCTGTCAATGGTTGATCGACGCTCTTTATCGAGTAACAGGAAGGCTCTTTCGGTGACATAGCGATGTCTGCGCGAGGCTCTCTCCCATCTCAGCCCGGATTCTTCATGAACCCCCATCGCCGAGTCGTCGCCAGTTTCGGGTACAGAGAGGACTATGTCAGCATCCTTGACTATCTCGGCGTTCTCTCTGACGAGGTTTCTGCCAAACTCCTCGCGTATTTCGTAGACGTATTTATCATCAAATCGCGAATCGGGCCTAGCAAAATAGGCAAACTCGAAGGCACAAAAGGCCTTTTTTTCGCCTTTAACGAGCTTTTCTCGCTCAAACCCGTTTCTTGTGACTCTGACGAGCTCTCCTGGTTCCAATTCAAAATCCCTTTCAATACCGTTTATGTCGAAACTTACGGTCT
Source organism: uncultured Candidatus Bathyarchaeia archaeon (assembly GCA_964506875.1). GTDB lineage: Archaea > Thermoproteota > Bathyarchaeia > Bathyarchaeales > Bathycorpusculaceae > CAZDNV01. The sequence goes on along the minus strand of CAZDNV010000112.1, from coordinate 1,583 downwards.
CGGACGAAAAGGCATAGACTGAGCCTTCCTCACTGTGACCAGCGCATAAGGGCCTTATTCCATGTGGGTCCTTGTAGGCAAAGAGTTCTCCTTTGCGAGTCACTCCGGCCACGGAGAAAGCGCCATCAACCTCTAACATGCATGCTTCTATGGCTGAGGTTAGATCCCTTCCCTGTAACATCTCAATCATCAGCTTGTGACAGATCAGGTCAGCATCACATTCGTAGGAGAAACCTGGAAACTCCTCGGCTATTTCCTTCTTGAGTTGGAATGTGTTGACAACGTTCCCATTAAATGAGACGGCCAGCTTCAAGCCCTTTTTCGAGGCAGTGACAGGTTGGGTGCCTTCTACCAACGATTTCTCATCAGTTTTGCCGGAAGTGGTGTATCTGACATTTCCGACGCCAATATGGCCTGGAAGCCTTCCAAACCACTCTTGAATTGCACTAGTTTTTATCTTTGGCACAAGATCTAGGCTTCTATGTACGTGAAATTTCCCATCGCTGTACGTTAGGAAACCATGCGACTGATGCCCTCTATGGTTTTGAGCTCGCAGCCCCCAATATATGTAAGGGAATATTGGCTGATCTTCATAGTTCAGTGCGGCGAAGACGCCACATGCGATTTTCAGCTGGTCCCCCATGGTTGGGCAATGGAAGCGTGGGCTTATCAGTTTTTAGGACATTTTTAGATAAAAACTACGTTAGGCTTGGCGCATTGAACGCAACGTAAGAAGAAGGCTTTGGACATGATCAAACGTATTTTTGGCACTTGTAGCAGTACCATCTCTGATACTGTTGGACGTAGCTGAGTGGTCCCTTGCACGTTGGGCAAGTCTGGGCTGCAGGCTGCTGTGGAACAGTTGCAGGCAGCTGCTGTTCAGGCTGTGGCTTCAATAGAACGAAGTCTCCGGCGCCTTGAACGTCTTCCCAAGGTATCTCCTTGATTTCGCCTTCCTTGTCCTCCATGGTCAGAGATATACCTGTCTTTCCAACGGTAAAACCTATGTCCTTGATTCTGCCGATCAGATTGCCTTTGCTATCGATAACTTCCATTCCAATAAGCCTATCTTTAGTGACACCTTTTTCTTTCGGTTGTTTAGCCATAGTCACGACACTTCGCAAACGGGATAATACTTTCCCTCCGAACAAGATTTAAACTTTTCCAAACGACTCAAACAGACATCTAATCCGTAAGCCAAGCTGGTTATCTTATTCCACACTACACCGAAAAAAGCATGAAAAGGCAATCAGCCAAATCGCCAAGCGTATGAAAACTAGCTCCTCACCGAATCAGAAAACTCGTAAGCCAAGGAGAACCACAGCAGCTCAGAAAGTAGCATCCTTTTCCAAAAAAACCGCGTGTCCAAAACAGTCACGTCACTCGTTTTTCTGCTCGAGCAGAGTAGCTCATTCTTCGCATCTTTCTTTCAATAATGGATAGAAAGTAATAAGAACACGTCAGGTTGAAATACTATGCGAGATCGAACTAGAATGTCAACAGGAAGTTCGCAAATAGATATGAATCATTGGCTGATGAGGTTCTTGGCAATAATCATTGACAGCATCCCATTCGCTATCATA
>CAZDNV010000111.1:0-5785 GCA_964506875.1 uncultured Candidatus Bathyarchaeia archaeon | reverse complement strand
ATCAAAGAGACGGTTCATCGAGCCATCGCAGATCTAAAACGCAGGGAAGTAAGCCTAGAAGACATGATCTACTCTGTTAGGCTCCATTTTGATCCCAACGAAAAGATCACAGATATGAAAGCCGCTCATCAGCCCTACCAATGTGCGCTTCAGCTTATCGATGCGGGGAAGAAGCTGAGGAAAGGAGATACCATTTCTTTCATCAAGGTCAAACCCTTCAAATATGGTGGAAAAGCGTTCAATGTCAAACCAGCGGAGTTCGTGACAAGCCTGTCTGAAATAAATGCCGATGACTACATTCGAAATCTTCTCACTGCCTTAAACCAGACCTTTGGACCGATGGGCATCAAGCTTCAAGCAGAGGACGAAACACAAATATCAAGATGGTTCGTAAGCCAGAAACGAGACAACCGATAAAGCCATCAACTCTTCTCTGCGATAGAAGCTGGAGAAACGATTCGAAGGAAAAGCACGGAACGGAGAATCCTCCTAGGTTGTTGAATCTTTCTTGACTCTGCATTGCTCACTAATATCACTCTTTCGATGCCAGCATGCGAAGCTATGATAAACACTAGAGTATCGCGATCGATAGAGCCCCTTTCGCGTGAGTGGGCCAGCTATTGCAAGATCGCTTTTAATCACTTATTAGGTCGAAAAATCTATGTGCATGATAAGAGCTAATGCATTGCCAAGCATGTGGTGTCGAAAGTGGTTGAAGCACCTGTAGAAGACAAGAGAATAACACTTAAAGAAGCAGTTAAGCTTGTGCCTGATGGCGCGCATCTTTTTTGGGGGGGTTTCGGTTTTCAAAGGCCGCCTATGGCATTCGCCCATGAGCTAGTCAGGCAGAAGAGGCGAGACCTGACCATTTACACTTGTGGTTCTGAAATGGACATAGACATCCTTTCGGGGGCTAGGGTTGTTTCACGTTTCGAGCTTGCCTTTTTCGCAATAGAAGGGATAGGCTTGGTGCCGAACATCCAGAGAAGAATCCGTGAAAGGACTATCGAATTCGAAGACTACTCAAATCTAGCCATGGCTCTCCGTTTCCTAGGTGGTGCACTGGGTGTGCCGTTCATGCCGTTGAAGAGCATGTTGGGAACAGACTTGCTTGCGAAGAAAAAATTCAGAACCAAGAAGGCTGAAGTGATGGATTGCCCGTTCACCGGAGAAAAGGTAGTTTTGGTACCTTCTGTGCGCCCAGACTTCAGCATCGTTCATGCGTCGCGTGTGGATAAAGAAGGAAATGCGCAGATAGACGGCATCAGAGGTGAAGACATTGAGGGCGCTAGAGCAGGAAAGAAAGTCATAGTCATGGCTGAGGAAATCGTTGACACGGAGTTTATTCGCAACCAGCCCGATCAGACAGTCATCCCCAACGTTTATGTCACTCATGTCGTCGAGTGTCCTTGGGGATCGTACCCTATGATGGTCTATAATTACTATGATTATGATATTGAACACATACGCATGTACTATGATCAATGCAAAACTGAGGAAGGTTGGCAGAAATACTGTGAGGAATACATAACCAGCGTAGGTGATCATATAGGGTTTGTGAAGAAAATAGGCGTTGAACGACTAATGAAGCTTAAGGCGAGAAAGCCATTTCCATACTAGGAGGAGAAGAAGAATGGACGAGGAATATGCAAAACCAGACGAGTTCTCAACATTAGAGCTCATGGCTGTCTGTGGAGCGAAACAAATCAAAAATGGCGAAGTAGTGTTCATAGGCACAGGTCTACCGCTCATAGCAGCAATGCTTGCCAAAAAGACTCACGCCCCCAGAGCGAAGATTGTCTATGAAGCTGGCTTTATTGACTCGAACGCGAAGGACATCGCACTATCCATAGCAGATTCTAGGCTAGGTTATCATGCGGCGGGAGCCATTGGATTGATAGAAACACTTGGCTTAATGTTGCAAGGAGGACATGTGGATCTAGGTTTTGTAGGCGCCGCACAGATCGACGAATACGGGAACATAAATACGACCTATATTGGCAGTTTTGATGAACCAACCGTTAGGCTTCCTGGTAGCGGAGGAGGAAATGACATAATCAGCTCAGCGAAGCGCATCGTAGTTATAATGACTCATGAAAAGAGAAAGATGGTCAAGAAATTGGACTATCTCACAAGCCCTGGATTTCTGGATGGACCAGGCGCAAGAGAAGCTATCGGCTTGCTCGGAGGCGGACCCTCGCTGGTCGTTACGAACCTGTGCCAAATGGATTTTGACCCAGACACTAAACGGATAAGACTGGCGACACTGCACCCTAGCGTCTCTGTTCAGCAGGTCATCGAGAATTCTGGATTTGATTTGATTATGCCGCGGAAGGTCACGAGCACAGAGCTTCCTACGTACGAGGAGTTGACTTTGCTTCGAGCGATAGATCCAAAAGGAATCTACATACCTAGGTCAAAATAGGCATACGTTTGTCTTTAGTGATGCATATTTGGATTTCTAGATGACCGCCGTTGTTTTCTCCATGTACTCGTTGAGAGCTCTCGCCAGCGCGTGTCAAGCTCTTCAAGAGCCGCCCCCTCATGTCGTGTACGCCTAATCCGGAGTTGGATCCTGATTGATTTGGAGTCCATATTGTGGCTTCATAAGTGTTATTATTGGTGGACCCTCTACGTTGAAGCAAGGTGAATCAAGAAATGAAGACAGTCAAGAAAATGATTGGTTCGAAGAAAGCGTTCTCTGCAATCATTGCATCTTTGATACTGATGCTGCTCGCCGTTGCTGCTGGCGTTGTAGTATATGCATATGTTATGGGATGGATTGGAGGCGCAACTAGCAATCCGAAGCAAGCAGGCCATTTGACGATTGACAGTGCCTACGCAAATGCCACAAGCGGAGCGATGAAGATATACGTCAGAAATGTAGGCGGATCGAATCTTCTGCTTTCCAAAATATACGTCGATGGAAATGATGTCGCAAATGCAAGCGCAATCCAGGATGCAGGTGTATCTCTCCCAGTGCAAGGCGTAGCTTTCCTGAACATTACGTACAGCATGACAGCAAATCGCTTCTACACAGTACAAGTGACATGCAAAGACGGTACGATCATCAGCCAGTCAGTCCAAGCCCAGTAGCTCCTCTCTCTTTCTACAGTTACTTTGGAACAAAGGAGGGATGAGATGAAACGTGATTCCTTTGTTCACAACAACCGTGGCGTAAGCGAGATCATCGCCAGCGTAGTATTGATTCTCATAGTCTCATCAGCAGGAGTCGTAGCATACTCGTTCAGCATAGGCGCATTTTCCTCTTCTACCAGTTTTTTTCAATCAGATACAAGCTCTAAGGAACAATTGGCTCAAGAAAGGTTTGCGATAGTGGCCATCTGGTCGAATCCACCAAATCAGTTAAACCTAACCGTGTTGAACTACGGACAAATAGGCCTTACAATAGACGCGGTTTACGTAAACTGGACATCAGTTACAGATTATCTGGGCGGAAGGAGGACAACAATCGGAAAGGGAGCACTGATTCAGGTAAGCTTCAATTCGCCTACTGCAATCCAGTCTGGGTCCATATACGCGATAATCGCAGTTACCACGAGAGGAACCACGAATGCGATTGATTGGAAGGCTTAGCCAACATAATCGGGGAGTCGGTTCCATAATTGGAGCCGTGTTTGTAGCCCTCATACTGCTTTCTGGTTTTGCCTTCTACGGCCTTACTCAGGACATCTCTCAACACTACAACAAGACAATAAGCTCTATGAATGATAATGACTGGAACCGCAACCAAGAGAAGATCGTGATCAAGCAAATAGGAATAACAGGCGCAAGCAAGCTAAATGTAACAGCGGAAAATGAGGGATCGATTCAATCTCATCTGATCTGGTTGGGAATGTTCAATAAGACGGCAACTCCAGAAAATCAAACGTACCAAGCGCTAAACGAGTTTATTAGACCGGGTGAAATCGGCAATATAGTTTCCAATTTCACTGTCACAGGAGGAAACATGTACGTTGTACAGCTAGTGACCGAATTTGGAAACACGGTCGAAAGCAAGTTCTACCCTGCCAGCCACGTTAGCTGTTCACTCACCCTTGTAACGACACCGCCTACCGCCTACCAAGGCAACAACGTTACAGTGCTGCTTACAGTGACCCCTAATGACACGGAAGTAGACTCGATCCAAAGCTTGACAGTGACTCTCAATGCCACACCAGCTAGTCTAGTGCAGTTAGTCGGGAACTCGTCACTTTCCGTAAACGGTTTAGCGCGCGGAACAAGCGCCTTTTTCTGGTGGATCTACAACGCGGCTAACACTGGCGCAGTGACTTTTAACGCTACGTATCTGCAAGCTTCCGCTGGAACATATACTTTGTCAACTGCACAAATAGTCAGCCCTCCTCAGCAAGGGGACGTTACGATTACTGGAATTAACTGCACTGCCCTGCAAAACCCGTCACAGTGGAATCTAACTGGTTCAACCCAAAATGTCAGCGGGTCAGTCTCAGACCTAGCAAGCAACGACTCGAGCTACGCAGTTTTCCGTTCCTACTATACAGGCGGAACCGTCTATGCCAACAGTTATGTGAGCAATAATGTATCTAATGTCGATCATCATGATGGCATGGGCACTCACTCAAACTTCACAGCAGAGCAAAATGGTCCGGATTCAATTTATGATAATTTGACAGAGCAGGCGGGTGGAATGGTTTGGTTATGGCAGGAAGACACGGGTGGATATAGCTCCACAGAATCGTACGAAACGTACGAGTTCTGGAGTAGTTGGACGACAAACTCAACTGCTTCGGGCAGGATCACCGCAATTGGAATCTATGTGTTCGCAGACCCGGGCTATAGCCCTCCACAAGTGAAACTTGGGATTTATGATAATTCCGGGGGAAGCCCAAACAATTTACTTGGACAGACGAACGCGGCTACAGTAGTAGGTCCAGGATGGCTTGACCTTGATATAGTTGGAAGTGGCGTGACCATATCTCCAAGCACGACCTACCATGTGGCTCACATTACAAACAAGGCTCCAGCTACACAATGGAGATGGCGCAAGGCTGGGACTCCTACCTCTGACTACCGTACCAACAGACAGTGGCCGAACCTGTTTAGTCCTGCAGGGTCAACCCAATCTGCAACCCAAAACAGGTATGGTGCATATAGGGTAGGCTATTGCAGTTATGAGCTTGACCTAGAAGCTCAATGGACCGGCCTAAACTACAATCAGCAAAACGCCTCTCTGTGCATTTTTGGAGGGACAATGGGGACTGAAGATCTACCTGTGGACGTTTGGACAGGTTCAACATGGCAAAACGTGTTCGCAGACCTGCTCACCGGATGGAACAACGTTTCAGTTTTGCCTTATCTCACTTCATCAAATCTCACCATTAGATTCAGAGATGCAAATCCTCTAGGCACGGTCCAGTACAGTTGGCAAATCGATGTCTGCCTTCTACGATTATCGAATACAACAGATGAATATACGGCGGAGGTCGAATTCACAGGTTCATCAAACTCGCAAAGCTGGACGAGACTTGTTTGGCTAGTTGACAGCTCCTGGGACACAGGCTCAGTCAACGTGACAATTCAACTCTACAATTATACACTTGGCAGTTACCCTTCGAGCGGAAACGGGTATATCTCCTATGTTTCAAGTGCAACGCCGTACACTGACGAATTGGGCTCGCAAACAATAACCTCAGGCGCTACACAATTCAGAAATTCGACAGGCTACTATTGGAAAGCCAAGATCAAAGGCGTCAAATCAAACAGCACGCAATTCCAAATGAGAATTGACTGGATAGAACTTCAA
>CAZDNV010000110.1:0-5837 GCA_964506875.1 uncultured Candidatus Bathyarchaeia archaeon | reverse complement strand
GCCAAATCCCTTGCTGTAAGGATAAGGCTTTTCACTATGAGGTCATCATCATCATGCTCAACCTTGAGGTAGTCCTTTACCTCTGCAATTGATACTGGGAGTGCTGTGCTTCTGCTTGAGATTTTTGTTATCATGATGCCACCCCTGACTGTACCCTGATTCCTATTTTGCCCCACACAAGACCATTTGCATAGTCAGGTCCGTATGCAACCAGTGGTGCATCATAGTCACCTGCTTGTATGGTTGTTGTCATTCCCAGATACAACCTGACCTCTCCTGTAGAGTATCCTGCCTGTGCCCACCTGATTGCTGCTGCTGTTCCATTAGTGCTTGATATAGTGACTGTTCCAAGGGTAATGGTCATGGTTGTAGAGGTTGCCAAGGAAACAGCACTGTCATTCTCCTTCAGCAGATAATCTATGCTGTTGTCATGTCCTAAATAAACAACCTCTCTCATGACCTACCTCCTATGTTGCATCACTGAAAGTGATTGCCCAAGTGGGTATGCTCACCCTGTCAGATGTGCTCTGCACTGTGCTTGGTGTACATGATGTGTAATACCACAACCCACTGTTCCCTGCTGCTGTTCCATAGAGTGCAAGATAGGATATTACCCCTGTTGCATTTGGTGACAGGGTTGCCTTTGCACCAATGGTTACTTTCCTTGACCCTGCTGTTGCACCATCACTTTTTGTGAAGGATGTGGATGCCCCTGTGGCAAGGGTTGCCCTTATGATGTATGTGGCAGCAGTACATGCTGCAAGGTTTGCAGGTGCACCTGATAGTCCAACTATCATGGTTGCCCTTGCTGCAAGATAATCCAGTGCTGCATCTAAGATAAGTGTGGAACAAAACTTTGCCATTTGATTCCTCCTTTAAGCAACATTTCTCTCATCGGTTATGTCAACCATAGAGAGTTTGCCATATTCTTCTATTTCTCTTTCTGCTGTCATGTTCACTATGCTCAAAGGGATTAACCCTGTGATTGTCCTGTCTGGTGTAATGTCCTGCATACTTGTTTCATGGAATAGACCAAGTGCACCCCAGAGGTCTATGGATAAGGCAATACTGTCAGGAATGTTTGTTATCCTGTCACCTGCTATCCCAAGCATCATCTCATAGGCAAATCCCACAATGTCATTGGTGACAGTATGACCAGACCCCTGTACTGACAGAACTATTTTCTGTAGTAAAGCAATTGGGTCTGGTCGGTTTGTATGGGTGATTCCACTGACCACCAATGTTCTCTCCTGCTGCAAGGCAATGGCATCTGATGTGTCAGTATGCCTTGAATCTGCAACTGTAAGAGTTCTTTCCCTTGGAAGGATAATAATGTCTGATGTATTTGTGTGCCTACTTTCTGCAACGGTAAGAGTGAGAACTACATCTGCCCCTATGGTGAGGTTTATCGTGTCATTTGTCAGGTTGTGCCTTGCATCAGATACCACAAGTAAGGCAAGGTCTTGCTGAAGGTTGATTGCTGCTGTGAAGTTCCTATTGCTGCAATCAGCAACAACAAGAGTTTTATCCTGTTGCAGTGTTGGAGAGTCAGATACCTGTGGGTGTCTGCTATCTGCCACCACAAGGGTTCTTTCTTGGGTCAAGGTTGGACTTTCTGCTGTCTGCCTATGAGAACTATCAGATACAACTAAAGTCCTCTCCTGAGTCAACGTGGGTGATTCTGCTGACTGTGCATGTCTTGAGTCTGTGACAGCAAGGGTTATCTCATAGGAGATTTCTATTGCTGCTTCTATCTCATAGGTGTAACCACCTGAGTCATTTCTGTTGAACCCAGTTTCTTCTGACTCCCAGTTGTATGTTGCACCACCAGAAGTGGATACAATAGTGACTCCTGTAACTGATGGAGTAAGAACCGGTGTTAAACTTTCTGTATCAATAAATAATGTTCCCGATGAACCTTGGGTATCATGATTAGCTACAATAGATACCGTAGGAGAAGTTGCATATAGAGTATATGAAGTCCAAGAACTTTTATTATCAACTACAGATTTAATATAATTCCAATCTCCATCAGAAATTGAAAGACCATACCAAGATGCCGTACCCAACTTCATATATGATGTAAGTCTATATAAACCTCCTATATCAGCAACATTAAAACGATATTGCCATATTCCTTGCCATCCTGAATATGTTCCTCGTAAACAATTTCCTGTTTCCCCACCAGCTACTACATCAATTGCATCACAGTTGAAACCTAATCCAACCGTATCCTCGTATGTTGTATTCGCTAATTTCTCATCACCATATGTTTCTCCTGTACCTGCTTCTTTGATAAATCCTGTGAGTTTCTTCCCTGCATTATCAGTGATTATTAATCTCTTTCCAATGTGAGGAGTAAGGCTACCTGCACTTGAGAAGTCAGCAAAGGCAGTTCCATTGACTATGGATAACCTTGAATTAGCCTGAGTGAATGAACCAGTGACAGGTGCATAATCTCTCAGGTTGTGCCTTGCTTCTGCAACTGTGAGGGTTATGTCACCTCCTACTGCCATAGTGAGGTTGATTGCATCATGGGTCAGGTTGTGCCTTGAATCTGCAACAACTAATGTCTGCTCAAGGGTAAGGGTAGGACTGTCAGCAGTTTGCTGATGCCTTGAACTTGCAATACCTATTACCTCTGTGTCCAGACCAAGGATGATAACTGGTGTCTGGTTTGTGTGTCTGCTGTCACTGACAACAAGGGTCATCTCCATGCCCATGAGTGTGACAATATCACCTGTCAGGTTATGTCTTGAATCTGCCACAACCAGAGTCCTGTCTTGGGTAAGAGCAGGTGCATCTGCGGTCTGTGGATGTCTTGAATCAGAAACTACAAGAGTCCTTTCCTGAGTAAGTGTTGGTGACTCTGCACTCTGTGGTTGCCTTCCATCTGCTACAGTAAGGTCTAAGAGTGAACCTGCACCTGCAACAGTTACTGTCAAATCAATTGCATCATTGGTCAGGGTATGGGTTGAACTTGCAATTGTTACTGATTCATAATCATATTGACCCTGTGCTATCTTATTGATTTCTGTTTCAGTCAAGACCCTGTTGAACACAACAAGTTCATCAACTGTTCCATCCATCGTTGTTCCTGCCCAGTATGCCCCACCTGCAAACTGAGCACCTACTCTCCAAGGTTCTGTTACATAAGAAATGTCATTGGTGAATGTACTCTCAACATCAGTTCCTATCTTGTTTCCATTCTCATCCCTTAACCTTAAACTATATGCCCTTGTGGTTGCATCAAAAGTGCAACTGCAATGATACCAAGCAAGAGGACGGAGTGATGTTCCATGAACTAATGAATCCTCATATAGTGTTCCTGCTGTATGACCCAAAACAATTTTCAGATATTGACCTGTTCCAGATGGGCATTCAATTCTGAATGTAAAGCACCTTCTATTGGCACTTGAATCATACTTTGTGAATATTGCATTTGCCTTATCACCACCTACGACAGAAGGTGGATTAATCATTCTTACCCAAGCACATATTGTTAATTGTCCATTGCTTGTGCCATTCTTTAGTGGGAAGTTATCACTCCAGTTTGAGTCATCAGATGTTGCTACCCCTCTCCATAAATAGTCTGAATCTGCTGCCCTTAATAGAACACCACTTGCACCTTCTTTATAGTTGGTGGTATCTGCTACAGGTGTTCCAACTTCAGTAAGGTCATTTGATTGCCTACTGTCTGTTCCCAATGCACCAGATTCAAACTTGTAGAAGGCTACACAGGAATGGTCATTCTGGAAGTTGTTGAATGTGAGTCTTTTGTAATCTGATGTTGCATCATTCTTGATTGAATGGGTGCAGTCAGGCACACTGAGGGTTATCACTGAAACATGAGTACCCTCTGGACTGAATGGCATAGGCATCCATGTGGCACTATACCTTGCTGTTCTTACGAATTGTGTGTCTGATGTTGTGGGTGGTCTGTATGCATTAATGCGAGAGAATCCTAACCCATTGAGTGATTCTCTGCCAATCCTAAATCCAAGTCCTGCTCTTGGACTAAATAGCATTTTTTATCCTGCACAAGTCCTTATGAAACCATTCATTCCTCTTGCTGTAGTTCCCTGTGTGAATGCCACAACTGACAGGAAACTTGGTGCAAAGGAACTATCTTCATCCAGTTTGTATATCCCATCAATGTTGACTGACAAATCCCTTTCCACCCATGTGTTGATTGCAACTGTAGGCTGAAAGGTAATTGGTTTAACTATGAAAAGGTCATATCCTCCTGCACCTTGAGCAGTCTGCACCTGTACTGATTGAATATTCTTGATGCCATTTGGTATGTTCACAAACAACTGACCTGCTGGCATTAACCTACCCTGCGTTCCTGCTGTGGCAAGGACAACATCCACTGTGGTTGCTGTGTCACCTGCATCAGTGTACCAAATGGTCATGGTTGCTGCTGTCGCACCCACTATGGTTGATGCCATTACCATTAACTGGTGACTTCTCCAATTGGTGCTTCTCAAGGTTGTTGCACTTCCCACTGTCTGGGTTGATGAACTGTTGGTCTGGATTGACCCACCTGCCCAGAGAACATCAACAAGACCAAGGGTTACAATCTCAGCACCACCAATTACCATGCCACCAAAGGTCAAAAGGTACTTATCATCCCCAGTGGTGTTGTTGAGTCGTATTGCACCAGACATGGTTGAAGTCATCTTTGTTCCTGCTGCTGTGGCTGCACTGTAACCACTAACAGATGATGGGATACCTCCTGCTTTGATGAATGAGTACCAGTTCTGGGTAACTCCACCAACAGTGCCTGTCTTTTGAAACCACTGGTCTTCACCCTTTCCTGACCCTCTGCTTGCTATAATTCCATCATAGTTTGTGATTGCCATTATTTCACCCTCTTACTCATTTTCGTGACCCTCTTTTCAATGTGCCTTCCAAGGTTCACCATCTGGTTCTCAACTTGTACTTCTTCTATCCTGCACTTGAATGCCACGTTCCCTGCTGCCTGTAGCATGGCAAACTCATCAGGAGTGGCAATACCCTCATCCTTGTAAGTGAGGGTATTACCTTTCCAGAGCATTGGTTCTATGCAAATGAACTTTATCATCATGAGGACATATTCACCTTGTCATCCAAGTTTGACCAAATCTTTTTCATCTCACCTGCAAAGTGGAGAGCACCATTGTACTGCTCAACTGCTGCCTTTACACCCTGCAACTGGTTCATTGCCTGTGCCTGTTTGTTCTTCATGTCATGGATGAGTTTGTCAATCTTCTTGTCATAAGCACGTTGCAACGGTTCTTCAAAACCATAAATGAATCTGGTTTTTAACAAGTCTGCTTCCTGTGGGATATGAACAGCAATGCCCATGCCCTGTGCAATTCCTGCCCAGAACTCACAACTGGGTCGCTGATTCTGGTACTCACTGCCCACCGCCATGTCAACTCCGAAGATATCAATTGCCTTGAACCCTTCAAAGATTGCAAGTGCCATTTCAATGCTGATGGTGTTGGTGAGATACCTGCCCATGTCAACCTCCATGCCCCAAGGTTTCCTCTCATTCGGTTCAATGAAGAACTTGAGCACATCTGCGAGAGGATATTGAACACTGTTGGGTATAAGGTCTGCCCAGTATTTCTGCATATAGACAGGAGTTGGTGATAAAGTGCCAAGCATCTTCATGTAATCAGGAACAGGTTGACCTCTGAAGTCCTCTCCACCCCTTCTCAGTAGTTTGCCTGTTCTTGGGTCTACCCATATAGAGTGGATTTCAAACCACCTGTCATAGTGAGCACCCTTGAGTGGCACATTGAAAAGGTTGTTGACTCCCCAGTATTCTGCATCCTTTAAATCCCAAG
>CAZDNV010000109.1:0-5874 GCA_964506875.1 uncultured Candidatus Bathyarchaeia archaeon | reverse complement strand
AGTCCCATGCGTTGCATCATACGCTTTGCTTCCCTCGGATTCACGCGTCCTCGCATAAGGCCACCTCACTGCATAGTTATTAGTCGCATAGACCTCAAATACTTAACCCTATTCCATGCAACCGTGTCTAACCTTAACTGCGACGCCGCGCTTGAACGAAAGCATCTCCTCAGCAGACAGACAAGCCCGACCGACTGAAAGCAACTGGCCTACCTCATCCACTACGATGACCTCATCGCCAGAATGGATGTCAACGCTAGCTTTGGTGACGTGAAGGGCAAAGACGTCTCCACCTTCAGCTACAAACTTTGCTACGTCATTCTTCACAGTGACAAGACAATGTCCGGAAGCATTGCTCTCAATGATTCGCTTAGCACCCTCAATGCTTAGGGAAAATAGTCCGTCTGTAGGACGCATGGTTACTAGCCTTTTCCCATCAAGATAGACGTAGCGGATCCTACCCGTCCTAGGAGAATACGCGATCCTCACAGCATTCGGGAAGAGGAGCGATCCTAGTCCCTTGCCTAACTGGTAGTCTGCAACGCTTCTAATCCGCTGAATATCACCTTCCAAAATCGTACACCATTGCTAAGCACACTGCTTTTCGACAACTATAAACACAACCCAAATAATAAAAGACAACTCAGGAGCGTATCGACAATTGCGATGTGAGGTCTGTGGACGGAAGATCCACGGAAAGCCACACAAGGTCATTATTGAGGGGGCAAAACTGACAGTATGCAATGACTGCTCCAAACACGGAAAACTCACTTGGGAAGAAGAGCCAAAACCTAGCCTATCGAAGGCTAAAGCTAAGACAACACCTCTTCCTCTCAAAAGTCATAGCAAAGCATCCCAAGAGGTAGCGCCAACCGAAGCTACAGTTGAGCTTGTCGAGGATTTCGACGTAAGAATAAGACATGCAAGAGAAAAACTGGGCATTTCCCATGAAGAGCTAGGTGGAAGAATAAGCGAGAAGGTCTCACTGCTCAAGAAGATAGAAACTGGGAAAATGACCCCTGACAACAAGCTTGCGGCAAAGCTGGAGCGCGCTCTCAAAACGAAGCTAATAGTGCCGGCTTCAGAGGAGAAAGCGAAGATCTCTCCGACGAATATTGTAAGAAAGACAAGTGGCGAGCTGACTCTGGGAGATATCATACGGCTAAACAAGAAGAGCGGAAAGGCAGCGGAGGACGAGTCTTAACGAGAGCGGTCATAGTTCAAAGACGAAAGAACTTCGAACCATCAAGCTTGGATGAACTCGAAAGATTGGCGGAATCTGCAGGGTACGTTGTAGCCGGAAGAATGGAGCAGATCAGGGATCCTGACTCACGCTACCAAATAGGGCTTGGAAAAGTGGAAGAGCTTGCTAAGCTTGTAAAGGAAACGAGCGCGGAAAAGGTGATTTTTGACAATCCATTGAAACCACGTCAGTCGTACAATTTGGCTAAAGTTACAGGTATTGAGATAATAGATCGTTTTCAGCTGATCCTAGAGATCTTTACGAAAAGGGCCACCACTACTGAGGCCCAAATGCAGATCAGACTTGCTACGCTACAACAAGAACTGGCACAAGCTAAAGAGAAGGTAAGGCTTGCGAAGAAGGGAGAACAGCCGGGTTTCATGGGACTCGGAGCGTACGAGGTAGACATTTACTATGAAAGCGTGAAAAGAGAAGTGCATACGATACGTAGAAAACTCAAGAGAATACGCGGAAAAAGGGTACTGCACCGTGAGAGACGAACAGAACTGGGTTTCTCATCGATTTCACTTGCAGGGTACACACATGCCGGAAAAAGCTCGCTGTTTAACGCTCTCACAGACGAGGAAGTTCCTGTCAACACAACCTTGTTCACAACGCTTTCCACAACAACAAGGCTCGTGGAATTCTCAAAAAGAAGGTTTCTTTTGACGGACACCGTAGGATTCATTGATCGTTTGCCAGTAACGCTAATTGAAGCATTCCATTCGACTCTTGAGGAAACGATATATTCAGACTTGATCCTGCTAATCGCTGACATAAGTGAGCCCTTAGAGCTCGTAAAAAAGAAACTTGCGATTTGCTTTGAAACAATAGAACGCATAGGGGCATCAGGCATTCCGATAATAACCATTCTAAACAAGATAGACCTAATGTCAGGCTCAGAGACTCAGCATAAAGTTGAAGGACTGAAGGAGAAACTGGTGAACCCAGTTCCAATATCAGCATTACATGGAATCAACTTAGAGCAGCTGAAACAAGAAATATTGAGAATGGTAAAGGATCACGTTCGAGCCTCTTTTACAATCCCTTTGACAGAAGGAACCATGCCTTTTATCTCATCACTATACAAGAACGCGAATGTCCAATCAATAGAATATGTGGAGAACTCGACTCACATAATTCTTGAGGCAGATCCGAGCTTTATGGAAAAAGTAAGAAACCACGTGGAGCTGCTTAATGGAAAATTCGAAAAGATCTAGAAAAGAAAGGCATGAGCCAAGAGTCGTGGTTTTGAGATGGGGACACAGACCCCAGAGAGATGCTAGGCTAACAACGCACGTTGCAATGGCAGCAAGAGCGCTGGGAGCAGCAGGCATCATTCTTTCAGACATTGAAGACCCAAGAATACGAGAGTCCATCGAAAGGCTCACCAAAGATTGGGGAGGTTCATTCTTTTTTGAAATGGGGGTTCCTTGGAAGAAGGCCGTAGGAAATTGGAAGGCCAAATGCGGAATGGTTGTTCATCTGACTGCCTATGGAGAAAACATTGAAACAAGCGACGTACTAGATAGAATTAAAAAATCTGGAAAGGATGTCTTGGCAATCGTTGGAAGTCAAAAAGTCCCAAAAGAGTTCTTTCTAGCCGATGTTGCTGACCTCAACGTTGCAGTCGGGAATCAACCGCACTCTGAATGTGCCAGCTTGGCGGTTTTCTTGGATCGTCTTCTTGATGGAAGACCGTTAGCCACCGGTTTCGGGGATGCAAGATTAAGGATAATACCTCAAAAGAGGGGGAAGAGAATAGTGGAAAGAGAAGTCAAACCAAGCCAAGGCAAGTAAAGAGATTTATCAAGGTTAAGAAATATATATTACAGAGAATCGTGCTAGCAAGTGAAAGCAAAAGGGTTGTCATGTTATCAAACATAGATGATGCAACTCTTGTGAAAGTTGCAGAAGCTCTTGGTGAAGAAGACGCCGTTAAACTAATCGAGATCCTTAAGAACTCAGAAGAAATAACGGATGATGAAGTCACAAATAAGACAGCCATAAGGCTGAACATTGTGCGAAAGATACTTTACAAGCTTTATGACCATTCGCTTGTGAGTTTGAGAAGAACCCGCGATCCGAAGACAGGATGGTTTATTTTTCATTGGAGATTGCAGTCGGACCAGCTTGAAGGCTTTATACTGAGCCAAAAGCGTCAAGTCCTTGAGAAGCTTGATATTCGGCTGGCCTATGAAAAAAACCATGATTTCTACTATTGCTACACGCCAGGATGCAAACAGATCCCTTTTGAAGAGGCTGTTGAGCTAGTTTTTAAATGCCCCATATGCGGGAAACCACTCATGCATTATGATAATGAGAAAATGCTCAATGCCTTGTCGCGGAAGGTAGACCAGCTAAGGAAGGAACTTGGTGAGTGAAAGACTTCCTTCAAGAGAACAGACACTGCAATACCTCAAGCAAAGCGGTTGCCAAAGAAACGTCATAAAGCATTGTGAAGTGGTGGCTGGGCTGGCTTTCGAAATAGCCGAAGCTCTCAGGAGAAGAGGAATAGATGTTGACTTGAACCTTGTGGAAATAGGGGCTCTCCTGCATGATATTGGAAGATCAAATACGCACAGCGTGCACCATGCTGTTATTGGAGCTAGAATCGCAGAATCGCTTGGTTTGCCAGAACCGGTGTTGTCAATTATCAAGCGGCATGTTGGCGGTGGAATAACAACGAAAGAAGCGAAGAAGCTTGGTTGGCCAAAGGGTATTTATGTTCCACAGACCATTGAAGAGAAAATCGTCTCGTATGCAGACAAGCTTATTGAGGGGTCGCGCCGAGTGTCGATAGAGAGGACAATAGAGAGTTTTTCGCAAGAATTGCCGCCCTCTGCTGTTGAAAGAATGCGAAGACTGCATGAAGAGATGTCAACGTTGATCGGAGATTGCAAGTGCCCACTGTAACATTACTTGCCAGAGGTTATATTGAGCCTCAATTGCAGGCAGTTGATGATTTCCTCAGAAGCGCTCTTGAAGGTTTGAAGGTCGAGGCAAAAATCCGCGGATTGACTTCGCGCGGATGGATCCAGGTAACCGTTACTGGCGAAGACGAGAGAATCGCGTTGAACTATCTAGCTAAGGAAATCGGGCTATGTCCAACACTGCTGACATCGTTATCCAAATTCATGACGACTAAAGGCCGCATAGCAGCCATAGGTTCAGATGAGTTGTCGGTTGACGTTGGCATCTTCTCGCCATGCATCGTTGACGCTACCGTCTCCGCGGATTCCCTCAGAGTCCAGCTTGCAGATGGGAAAGAGATCCCTACTAACAGACTCACTGAGCTTTTTGGTCTCCATAAAGATTTGCCTTTAACCGTCAAGATACTCAACGTGGATGAGCAGAAGAAACGGATTGAAGCTATGGTTGCAGAAAAGCAGCTTGATCAATTCAGAAAATGGTTAGGATCTTTGCTGGACCGATTGATAGTCCTGGGGGTGCCCGTCTCTGACGTTGAATCAGCCATAGAGATGGCCGAATGCGATCGGGACATACTGGAAATCGAGTCTTTGGGGTTGTTTGAACATGCTCTGGTTTGTAAGCTAGGAACTGACGCCGCTGGTTTAATGCCCAAGATCGGCAAGGAGCTGAGACGTGCAGTGTTCACAGTATTCAACCCAAGAAAAGTCATTGAAACTCTGAAGGACAGTTGGGCTTGTCCCACTTTGCAGTAACTAGATAAACACCAGCTAAGATCAGAAAACCTCCTGCAACTATGAATATACTCAGTATCTCTCCTGTCAATATGCCCGCAAGCAGCATGGTAATGAAAGGTTCAGCAAACAGGAATGAGCTAGTGACTGCTGCTCCTAATTGTTTCAAAGCATAAAACCATATGTAATATCCAATCAGCGAGCAAGTCACGGATAGGAAGAGAACATCAAGCCAACCATTTAAACTGACGGCCCATATCTGGTGTAGAGAACCCTCAGCCCAAGAGAAGGGAACGAGGAATAACCCGCCCAGAACAGTCACGTAGGTCGCTACGAGAAAAGCGTCATGTTGTTCTATCATCTTCTTCCCTAGAAGACTGTACGCAGTCCAGAGAATGGGCGTGAGAAGCAGAATCAAGCTCCCCAGAATGAAACCCGTCCCTGTCTGAAGGTATGAAGCGCCGCCAAGGATAACTGTAAGCGTGCCTGCAGCTGCAATTCCTACTCCGAGAATCTGACCTCTAACCAATCTTTCTCGAAGCAACTTCGCTGAGAAAACGGTTATCAGAATTGGAGAAAGAAAACAAACGAAAATCGAGGCCACCGTAGCTCCAACCATTTGAATCCCAGTGTACTGGGCGGCAAAGAAGAACGTTATACCTGTCAATGCAAGAACTATCAACTTGGGAATGCTCTTTCTTTCGACAAGAAGATGACGAGTACTCTTTCTCTCTTTGAGAATGGAAATGACGAGAAAAAGGCCGCCAGCAATAAGAAACCTGTAAGTAGCCAAGGCAATCGGAGTCAACCCTTCTCCCAAAGCCATCTTGACCACAACGAAGGAGCTGCCCCACAAAGTGATCAAGATCACCATCAGAAATGAAACGAGAGGCTTTGCGGCTCCACCTGTCATGTCTAACACTATTCCATGCTTGACATAAAATCAAACGGTAAGATAAAACTGGT
>CAZDNV010000108.1:0-5916 GCA_964506875.1 uncultured Candidatus Bathyarchaeia archaeon | reverse complement strand
GGCTCCTTCCTTGTTGCCAAACCAATTAGCCTTCCCTAAAACTCTTGAGAAAATGCTTTGAGTCTGCCCAAATTTAAACACGACGTTTTTACAATGGCAAGGTTTCAATTGAGTTCTACAATGCTGTTTGATGGTGAAAACTTGATCGAGTGGATGCTCTGAGCAGGTTTCTTGCGATCAGTTCTGTCAACAACAACTGCACGAAATCATTGGTTCTCTGTATCAATCCCATGTATCCCTTGTTTCCAACAAGAAATGTCGCAACGGCAATGATTGACGTAAAGCTAGTTGCCAAGCTAGGCGTTCTGTCACACCCTGTGCGCGAGTTGCCGACTACATCGGTGTATCTATTGATTTGTCAGACTGTTTCGGCCTTAGGTGTGCCTAGGGCGCACTCTTTCTTGGATTTCTCTTTTGAGCAGAGTATGAGGGATTGAACCTGCTGCCCCTACCCATTTGTGGAACAATCGGGGTGAATACAGCGTAGCCAGCTGTTCTTTAGCGTGCTCTCTGAGTTGGATTAAATGCTGTTTCCCTGTTATGAAGCTACTGAAGTAACCCGGCATCCTTGCGATAGCCTTGGCATAAGCCTTTGCCATTGCCGGCGGCACTTTTCCTTCTTGTTCAAGAAATCTCGCACATTCATCAAAGGTTATCAAGCCGCAATGCAGTTTGACATCGCAGATATGTCGAAGAGAACACCAGAAGACTCGATATTCTTGATAGAACGAGTATTCATCAGTTGGCTCTAAGCCTTCTTCTCTGAGCAGCTGTTCCCAGTAGAATGTCCATCCGTCGTCGATGCCTGTATACGAAGGAGGCAACATCCTTATGATGTTCCCCCTTTCCTTTTGCAGAACAAACGAGCCAAAGTGTCCTGCCAGCCCCTCATGGCTGACGCCACAAAGAATCATAGATCTGTTCAGTTCTCTCTTGCCCTTTTCTGTCTGCGGAGGAACCACAATTATCTTCAAGGAGGGTCTGCTGCTGAGCGATTCTGCCACGGTAAACCCCATCATTCCCTCTCCCCACATTGGGTTCCAGCTTGGAGGCTCCTCTATATCAGGTTCAGTTTCGGGCATCTCCAGCAGTTGCTTGTCTCTCAGAAAAGCTGCAACTTTCTTGTGGGCGTTCCTCGCTTCTTCCAGGATTGGAACCGCCGGCAAGTCACTTCTGACTCTGGAAAGTGCGGCTTCAATAGAGCCATTCTGAGGTGACAGACGCAAAGCCAGAATACCAAGATTCCTCCTCGAACACTCTAGACTGTGTTCACCCGCATGTAGTCTTTCTATCCACGTGTGTCCTTCCTTTCGGATTTCAAGAAGCCTTGTGTAGTCCTTCTTGCCAAGAACGTAACAGGCGAGATCCGTTCTTGGTTTGACTTCGCTTTCCAACCATTGGGCGAAGCTCTTTCCCTTCCTGCCTAGAGTTGCCACCAGATCACTGGTTATCTGTTTCCTCTGAGGGACGCGATCCATCAAGGATTTCAACATGAACGCAAGAGTCTCCTCCAGATTCCGAGCCAGTGGAACAGCCTCCTCCAAAGCCAAAAGGGTAGCCTTTTCCCATGTTGAGAGAAGCGTTTCAAAAAGCGTCTGGCTCTGGTTCATGCGGGACAAGATGAGGTCGTATCTCCCTCTGTCTGTCAGTGTTGGCAGGTCAAGAATGGCTTGAACACCGTTCAAGATCAGTTCTGCGGGGTTGACGTTTGATTCTTCATATGAAGGATGTTGGAGCATGAAGATTTCTAGGTCAAGGACGTACTGGAATACTTCTTGGTCAATTCTCCCCATTTCACTTTCTTCATCGGAAATGGCTTTCGTCCGTTTTGAGAGGTCGTCTAGAAAGGCTATGAAAGACTTGATTCGTTGCTGCGTGGGGTATGTGAGAAGGCCATAGTATTTGGTTAAGCCATAGTATGTCGAGATGGAGGGAAAAACAGCGCAGTATTCTCTCAAGTATTCATTGGCGAGCAGTTCAAGTTTCGGGTTGACTTTCTCCATTTTCCCACCACTAATGACGCGAGCTCCGCTATTTCTCCTTTCTGTTTCATTTGTAGCGCGTGCTAGACGCGCATCCAGAGATTTTGTCTTGGCCGAGGAGTTCATCGCAGAGCCGGTCGCTCGAGTCTTGAAGGATGCTGCGTCTATTCTCGCTGGTTACGTGGCTTCATATGGTTGCATCGCGAAAGTAGCTGGTACAGATCCTAAGTTGGTCGGGCGAATCATGGCGTCAAATCTCTTGTACCCGATTGTTCCGTGTCACCGCGTTGTAGGTGCAGATTTTTCGTTTGTCGGATATGGTGGGAGAAAAACCCCTGATGCTCTGAAAGCCAAACTCGTCCGATTGATTGAAGAGTCCAAGGGTTTCAAATCAGAGAAGGATGTTTCATTGAAAGGAGCCAGACTGAGGGTGTTCCCGGTTGAACGTGTGATCAAAAGGGCCAAAGAGTATGGCATCACCCTATCAGCAAACAAGCAGCACACGCTTGTAGGTTATTAATCTTCCCGACTGTGACAATAGAGATCTGAGGTTATGACCATGAACAAGAGAAAAGTGACGCGAGGCGCTGTCATCAAGACTCTTGTCGACGCCTTGAAACCACTCGACTATGTGCATGCATTCTACGAAGGTGGAGCAATAGCTTTCAACCGCGTCGATGAATGGTCAGACATTGATCTCTATGTTGTGGTAGACGACGAGAAAGTCGATGATGCTTTCGGTGAGGTCGAGACTGTTTTGAAATCGTTGTCGCCTATCAAGCAGAAATTCGCTGTGCCACAATTGCCTTGGCCTGGTGTCTCGCAGGCGTTCTACAGGCTAGAGCAAGCAAGTGAGTACCTTCTTATCGATTTGGCTGTGATCAAGCTGAGTGGTCCTGAGAAGTTCCTTGAGCCAGAGATTCATGGGAAAGCCATTTTCTATTTCAACAAATCCGACAAGGTCAAAGTGCCAATTCTAAACAAAGAAGAGCTAACTAAGAACTTGCAACAGAAACTTACGCGGCTGAAAGACAGGTTTGCCATGTTCAACATATTTGTGCAGAAGGAGATTAACCGAGGTAACTACCTTGAGGCTCTAGTTCTCTACCACAGCATTACTTTGAGTTCGGTTGTTGACCTGCTGCGGACCAAGCACAGTCCGTTTCATCATGATTTCAAGACACGCTACGTGCAATATGAGCTTCCCAAGCAGATCGCAGGGAGACTTGAACGGCTGTACTTTGTCAAGGATGGAAAGGATCTGCTGGAGAAATATCGTGAAGCAACCAAGTGGTTCAACGAGATAATGACAGGCCCTCTTTGATGGAAGCGATTTCGACAAACAAAGAATTGTAGCACAAGCGCACCTGTTCTTGAAACGATTAGGCTAGGGTAGCATCCTTAGGCAAGCCCCCTCCCCTTTAGGGTTTTTAGCGCGCGCTCCTACAATTCATTCTTCAAGTCTTTTTCGCGAGCTTTTCTCGTTTTCTGGTCCAAATGGACATGAAGTATCTGGTCCTAACCAGTCCCCATGCATGACATATGCAGTGTATCGACAACCGCCGCATATGTCACTGTATGCGCATACTCTGCAGGAGCCTTTCAAATATTCCCTGCTTCTTATGTGATTTAGCAGCTCACTATGAACCCAAATCCTCTCCAAGCTTTGGTCGAGAAGGTTGCCCAGCTTTATTGGTGCTGGAACACATGGAAGCAGGTCTCCCGAAGCAGTGAGCCCAGCGTAGGTTAAACCAACCGAGCATCCACCAAAACCCTCTGCAAGTCCTCGCACAATCTTTGAAACTTCAAGCCCGAACTTATCCTGAAACATTCTTTCGTATCCTGACAAGGCTTCGCTTACACTGAAGACTCTACCTGCTGAGCTTTCGTAGCCCAAGCGAGCATAGTACGTCATTCCTCTTGCATAGCATTGCATGCCGAATCCATTCCTCACTGCTTTGTAGAACTTGCCGTACAATGCTTGCAGGGCTCTGATTTTCTCTGCTGGAGTCACGTCAAGGTAGCTTGCACCTGCCCCTCTGCCAGCTGGAATGAGGCGGTTCAGATAGAATCTTGTTGCACCCAGCTTCTCTGCAAGCTCCATGGTTTCTGCTAGTTCATTGACATTCTTTGAATGCAAAGTCATTGTGGTTGCGAGTTCGTCGAAGCCAACAGCGGCACAGTTCATTATTCCTCTTATTGTTGCTTCGAAGCTTCCATGTTTGTTTCTGAGAAAATCGTGGGTTTCTGCAATTGCGCCGTCTAAACCTATTTCGACTCGTTTTATCCCTGCTTTGGCAAGCTTGGTCGCAACTTCAGGATTTATTAGGGATCCGTTGGAAGCTATTGTGCATAACATGCCATTGTCACTGGCTCTTTTGATAGCCGCGTAAATGTCCTTACGCAATAGTGGTTCGCCTCCTGAGAAGGTCAGTATGACTACTCCTGCGTCGCTCATGTTGTCGATAACCTTGAAAGCTTGGGAGGTTGTCAGTTCCGGAAGGGAAGAGTATGGTGAAGAGTCTTGATGGCAGTGCAAGCAGTTGAGGTTACACCTGTTGGTGAAGTTCCACACAACAGTAATCGGAGCGCCCGTGGGTTGGGGGTATCTTATTCCGAAATTGGCGATTCCCTTTATCACACTCAGCATGCATCTTCGTATAAGCGAGTCTTTCAACAATCTCTGTACAGCATTGTTATTGACTCCAAGCCTGAAGAACAACAGGCGAATCAATGGCCACAGGGCCTTCGCAGTCAAAGAACACTTTTTGCACCGAAGCAAAAGACCTGTTGAGTAGTTGTCAAAGACTGACAGGAGTCTTACTTGCCCACATTCCTCACACTCACTTGCTAGGTAGTGGGCTAGAGCTTTCCAGAATGGATTGAAGAGCAAAGTTGCAGAATGTCTGGTTTGAGGCTTCTTAGCCATCTTTTCTGTCAGCGCCGCTTGAAGGCTTCTGTTTTGCGTACTCGAGTTCTCATGTTGTGCTTTAACTCTTCCGCACGCCTTCATTCTATTAGGATGAAAAATATAGTCTTCTTGTGGTTATTTCTCAATTTAATACTTCTAGCCTGCTTTTTTAGCGAAATATGGCTTCTGATGGGGTTGCTGGGATTTGAACTCCAGACAGATGGAGACATCACCCGCAAATCCCCTTTTTTTCTGTCTTTTATGGTTGAATATTGATCTTCGTTGAGTGTGGTGTGGTTTTGGAGGGGTTGCTTTTGAGTATTGATTTTGTGTTCATAAGTGTTAATCAGGAGAAACACATTCAAGACAACGTTACTGACGCGCGTGTAGTGGCTAGTATGAAGTGTGATTTGCATGGTTGATTCTGTTGTTCAGTCTCATGCCGAGATAGTTGTCGATTCTACAGAGAAGTCGAAGATTCGGGTTTTGCATGTTGACGATGAGCCTGCTTTGCTGAGGGTCACAAAGCAATGCTTGGAATTGGAGGGCATGTTTCAGGTTGATCCTGTAAGCTCTGTTGAAGAAGCGTTAGCGAAGCTTGAGAAGGAAGAGTATGACGCGGTCGTTTCTGACTATCAGATGCCTGAAAAAGATGGTCTGGAATTTCTGAAAGAGCTGAGAGAAAATGGAAACAGGACTCCATTCATCATGTTCACTGGAAAGGGCAGAGAGGAAGTCGCGATAAAAGCGCTTAACCTTGGAGCCAACCAGTACCTCAACAAAACAGGAGAAACTGAGACTGTTTACACCGAACTGGCCCACGCCATAACAGAACTGGCTAAAGCCAAGAAAGCAGAAGAATCTCTAAGAGAATCCGAGGAGAAATACAGGGACTTGTTTGAAAACGCTATGGACGCGATAGTTACGTTAGATTTGAAGGGAAGCATTACAGCAGCAAACAAGTCCGCATTGCGTTTTGGCTACAAGAGAGAGGATTTGGTCGGAAAGAACATTCTCGATTTT
>CAZDNV010000107.1:0-5940 GCA_964506875.1 uncultured Candidatus Bathyarchaeia archaeon | reverse complement strand
TTTGCCCTCTTTGTATTTTTGGTATCCTTCTCTGATCTTACCTTTGACTTTTTCACTAAGATCCTTCCCTTTATGTCTTACATATCCGTAAATATCTACCATCCCTAACCTCCTCCTCCTAATGCACCCAATATCCTTACTGCTATTGCAACTGCAACATACATGACAACAAGAACAAATGTTCCTCCTCCAAGCCATGTAGCACTTACTGTGCCTGTCGCCAGTGATCCTACTACGAATCCTCCGACAACAATACTAAAGATTATCACTCCCCAATCATTGAACATAGCCAATGCGTTCATTCCATCTGTTGCGACAGTATTATTAAATGGTGTTGGAGGTACTGGAGGTGTTTCAGTGTCACCTAATGGTGCATAAATTGAACTGAAGTTTGTTATATTAACATAAACATATCTTTCCGATACATTTAATCCAAAGTCACTTGCGAATTCACTGGTGTTTGTGATCCAATCTGTATCGTTCCATTTTGCGAAAGCCAGTTGAGATTCATTTATATATGGTTCATCTGAACTAAGCCAGTGCATTGTTAAGTGTAGCCAGTTAGGGTTACCGTCTGGATTTGTTATGTTAAAGAATCTTAGACCACTCTTGTTCGTTGGTGTTGTAATCGGTGCGATCCATTTGAGTTTAAGGTTGTCCAAGTGGGTGAAATCAATTGTTACATTGGTAAAGGTATTGTTAGTGAAAACGTTTGTATAATATGTACCTCCATTCTGTTGGCTAGAAACGTAGTCCCACTCATCATTATTGTAGAAGTAATTGTTGGTATAGTTACTGTATCCGCTTTCTCCTCCTCCTCCCAATTCAAGACCTATTCTGTTATTAACGAACCAGTTATTGTATATACTTGCGTTTATTTGTGATCCCCAACCATGAAATGTGTTGCAGTCAGAATCTTCAAAAAGATTGCCATAGATGTTCGGTATATATGCAAAGTAGAATCCTCCGTTACATTGACCTTCTGGGTTCTTTGTTGTTAAGTTACTAAAAGTGTTGTATCTTACATATCCTATCCCTGTTGCACTTGTGCTTAAACCTATTTGGTGTTGATTTGTCACATCTGATATTGTGTTATACGCAAAATCCAGATAATCTGATGCGTGGAACTGTTCCTGCATTTGGTATGATCCTCTAAATGTATTATTGTAAACATACGCTTCTCTTGATGATCCATTTATCTGCATTTGATATTGGTACATATTATACATTCTATTGTTCTGGAAGAATACAGTACCATTATTGGTCTGGAATTGTAATTGTCCCCCGCCATTGTATAACCATCCTACATTATAGAAATAATTGTCGTCAAAATGTATTGTTCCATTATCACCTGTTTGGTGCTGTGTTTGGATCATGCTGTCAATATCATAAGCAGTATTCCCATTTACTTCTATTAAAGCATTTGCACAATTAGATTGGGAGTTATATACTGCACCATTTGTAGTTATGTTGTAAAAAACATTGTCACTCATTGAGATATGTAATCCCTGTGCTTGGAATTGTGTTTGGTTCGTGTTTGCCATTACATTTCCATCTATGTTGATGTCACCAACACAATTGTCATTTCCATCTGCAAACTGATATTGTATATATTGCGAAAAATCATTCATAAGGTTGTTGTTGAACTCACAAAGTTTGCAGTTACTTAATTCAACATCAAAGATACCTCCATGTTCAAAGATATTACCAGTTACATTGTGTGTTTGGTTTTGTGGGTTCAATTGATCCAATGCCATTATGTAAATATCACCATATTTCATGTCGTTGTTTGTAACTGTACAGTTTTCAGCAATTATTTGCGGTGATTCCCAATAAAGATTATATTGACTGTTGGTTACATTGTTTCCATCAATTATTGTTGTCCCTACATCTTCAAAAGATATTCCACGATTTGTACAAAGATCAATGTTATTATTATTTACCGCACTCAATGTTGTATTAAAGAACTGTACACAATTATTTGAAAAGTTATAGAAGTTGTTGTACCTTACTATTTCATTGTCAGTTTGTGTTACATTTACACCCACTACACCATTACTGAAATTATTGTACTCTATTACATTGTGGCTTTGTTGTTGCTGTTGTTGTGTTGGTACACCAATAATCAAAACACTTGTGTTTACATCGTAAATTCTGTTGTATGTTGCATTATTATATGATGTATTGTAGAATAAAATACCTACACTGTGTGGTTCACCGCTTGGTTCTTCTTCTTCTTGATTTGCACAGGGTATCTGGTAGATAGTGTTGTTTCTTATCAAATTATTTGCGAAGAAACCGTTTTCGTTTGGACTTCTATCAACATCAATGCCTATTCCACTAACATCATGTATAATGTTGTCTTCAATAGTCATGTTTCCTGCACTGAATAACTGAATACCTTTTTGTCCAAAATCTGGATCACTAAAATTTCCACCATATATCTCATTACCTGCTATGCGATTGTCTGTTGAACCATACATGAATACGTGTCTTTCGCCAGAAGTATTTATGATTTTGTTGTTCGTGTAATTGTTGAAGTTTTCTCTTGTCCACATTCCATTTGCTATACCGTCTATTATTCCAGAGTATGTTGCACCAATTACCGTATTATTGTTTACATTAGAATAACGTAAGGATTCCGCTTCAATACCATATCGGGTTGGATATAAAATCGTATTGTTTTCAATTGTTGAGTTTTCTACTTTTTTTAGTACCAGACCATAATAACTTCCGTTGATCAAACTGTTTGTAAGTGTTACATTTCTTGAATCCACACTAATAAATAATCCTCCTTTGTTGCCAGAAATTGTGACATTATCAAAAGTAGCATTTATTATTGAACCTATAACAAGTGTTCCTAAGTCTAAATCAGAAAAGCCCATATTGTTATCTTTCCAGTCATAGACCTTTATTTCCTTTCCATTAGAACCAACAACGTTTGTAAAAATAACATCATTGATACCATAAGATTCCATTCTAACGTCTGCTGTATTAGAATTTGTTATGGTTAAGTTAGTAACATTCGTACTTGCAACACTTAAATCAAACTCGATACCGTACCTTGCACCATTTATAGTAACATTGTAAATGTTTGCACCGCTACTGGCAAGTTCTATCCCAGTAAAACTCGCAGAAGGTGTTGTGTTGGTTATTGTTGTGTTTCTAAAGGTTGTTTGCCCTCTTTCAACAAAGCCACAATCGTAGAAATTATTGTTTTCCCACAGTCCGACAGAATTGGCATGAAGTCCACCTGTTGAACCACCAGTTGAACAATAAAAATTTGTGTTTGTAACATTTCCTTGTGTATTTACACCCAACATATAATCACTAAAATTACAGTTAGTTATGTTGATCCCATTGAAATATCCTTCAAGACCAACAGCGTTTGTTGTTCCATTATTAGAAACATTGTATCCTGCACAGTCTAAATGAACATTTGTTGTATTAATTAAAAAGCAATAATAGTTACTTAAATGCACACCCCAACCAGTCACTGACTGGTTCAATTCATAATCGCCAGAAACATTAAGAACTTGGCATTTATCAAGATAAGTTACTGCTGATGCCATAGACATTGTGATTCCTGCGAGTAAACAGATCAATAATATCCTTGTTATTGGATTACTTTCCATGTTATGTACCCCCAACTGAAATTATGATCATTGAGCTTATAGCTATTGTTATATACAATACGATTATAATAAATATTCCTGTTATCAACATATTGAGATTTAATACGCCTGTACTCAAAGCAAAAATTGTAAAAAGAACGATTACAATCAAAAGAATTATCAGTCCCCAGTCCATAAAGAAGCCAAGAGCATCAACTCCCTTTTCCGCTATTTCGGATGGTGTTGTTGGAACAAATATGCTGAATGTTACGCTTGTGCTATTAGAACCAAAGTTATTTTCTGCGAAAGCATAAAGTGTTATTGTACTTAAATCTGGGAAATTTATATTCAGTGGAACAGTATATGTTTGGTTTGTTCCGTTCCAATTATATTTTGTTTCTTGGCTATCAACCGCACTTATGTTCAACAATTGTGTTGTCGTGTTCTTTGTACCTGCTGTTGGTCTTATTATTGATATTTGCGGTGCAGAGAAATAACAGGTTTCTAAAGCCAGTCCACAACCATTTTGTGTTGATCCGCAGTTATTTCCTTTATCTGTTTGTGTTGTGGTGCAGTTATAATCTGTATTTGAGTTGTTGTACCCTCTTGTATCACCAAACATATTTCCAATAGAGTTCGCAGTAACCATCACACCATAAGTATTGTTATAAAATATGTTTTGGCTTATGTTGTTATAATCTGAATCATAGATCTGGATGCCAAAAGAACAATTATACGCTGTATTGTTAAATACCGTATTGTTATCTGCACCTGCATATAACTGTATTCCAGAATTAAAAACAGTATGAACACGATTATTTTTTATTATATTGAAATCAGATCTTTGTGCAAAAATGCCTTGATTTGTACTTGAATAAATATAACTGTTTGTAACATTATTCCTATCAGAATCTAAATCCAATAATATTCCTTCCTGTATTGTGCTTACTGTTAAATTATCAAAAGAACCATAATCACCTGCTTGGAATATTCCGTTTGTATAATTTATTATTACACAATTTTTAACAGAAGTATTTGCAGTAGCACCAGAAGAGATGTCTATCCCTCTAAAAGAACCGTCACCAGTTAAACTATATCCTTGACAGTCTAAATGTGTATTACTACTACCAAAAACAAAACAGTTAGATCCACTTGATGTTACATTATTTTTTAGGATGTAATCACCACTTGCTATTGCACCTGCACCAGTACAGGCAGTCAGATTAGTCACTGCATTGGCACAAGAAACAGAAGCTATAACTACTAAAAACACGAATAATATTTTAAGCAATTCTTTGCTCATCTTTTTTTCCTCTTTTTTGTTCTCTTTTTGAAAAGCGGTAGTGGTCTTACTTCCATACCTGTATATGTCTTTTCACCAAAACCTTTGGGTAGTTTTGCTCTATATCCTGTAAACGCTGAATAAAGTGTTGGAGTATAACCTGCCTTTCTCTTGTATCTTGGTGCGAATCCTTTGATCCTACTAGGTACTCCTGCACCGAAACCTATCGGAGGGAATATAATTGGTGGCATTTCAAACGGTTTTACTGATGGTATGCCAATCTTTGGAAATGTTATGATCTTTGGTTCTGTTCTTACTGTTGGTATGGTTATAACTTCTTGTAATTGAACTGTCGCTGAAATATGTTTTGTTCTTGTTGTAACACCAGTCATTATATCTGTCCCTATTGTTGGCATTGTTGAAATTGGTGTTTTTGTTCTAACTGCTTGTAAACCCAACAAATCTGTTGCAAGTGATGGCATGGTCTTTTGTTTTGTTATTAAACCCTCTTTTGTTTTAACTCCACGTTGTTGTGTTGGTGCGAACATGAATGGTTGTCTTGTTGTTTTAATTTTTGAGATAAGACTTGTTTCTAATAGTTTTCTTTGTGCTTGTCCAATCTGTAATTTTGGTAATGTTTCTTCTACTGGTATTTGTAAAGTAGCTGTACCTGTTTTGGTGGGTGCTTTTTGTAGTGTTTCTGTGAATAGTTCTGTCGTTGGTCTTGTTGTTTTTGGTATTTCTAAAATCAGTTCTTTTGTCACTGGTGCTTTTCTATAAATGTCTTGGAACGAATATTCAAATGGTAATTCTTTCTTTGGAAAGTCCAACACTACTTTGTATCCTTCTCTTGGTGTTTTCCCTATTGGTACTTTAAGTGGTTCTTCAAAAAAGCTTGTTTTAAATCCACCGAAACCTTTAGAAACATATCTTCCTTTTGGTGCATATTTTTCTAAACCAACCCCTTTGTAAATACCACCTATCTCGTAACCAAATGGCTTTTCCATTTTATATTGTGTTGTTATTTTGAAGATACCAACACCT
>CAZDNV010000106.1:0-6140 GCA_964506875.1 uncultured Candidatus Bathyarchaeia archaeon | reverse complement strand
GGCATCTGCTGCTGTAAAGCCTGTAAAACGTCTTGCACAACCTGCGCTTCCTCTCTCTGTGGGCGCAAGGCAAAACGGGGTATCTCTCGCTCCTCAAGGAGTTCTATACGTTTTCCAAGGTTGCCATCCAAGTCTCTTATAGACTCGATCTTGTTAACTCTAACGCGGAACATTAGCATTCATCATGTTTACAATTCCAAGACTCCTATATATTTCCCACGATTAGTATGTTTCCTCCATGGTCAAGCCATGGTGCTAGCTAGTCAAATCTTATATTTGTGACATATGCATAGGCATGATATAGATGAGGTAGCAACATGAAACTTGTAACGGTACTGTTACCTGAGGCTTATCTTGAAGGACTAGATGAGTTAGTAAGAGCTAACATGTATCCGAGCAGAAGCTCAGCTATTAGGTCGTCAGTTAGAGATCTGCTAAAGAAGGAGCTTTGGGAGAGACGTGGAAGGTAAGAATCGCCTTCCTCACTTCTGCTTCTGAGCGTGGATTGCAGCATGCTCTCGAACTCGCCTTGCAGACGTTGCAGGGTTCTCGGAACCTGTTATCACCCTTCCCACAATAAGGTAACGCGCGCCTGCTTCAACAGCGGAGGCAATTTCCCCTCCCTGAGCGCCGATTCCTGGTGAAAAAATCGGAATCCTATCACCAAGTATTCCATGCACTTCCTTTATTTTCTCAGGATAGGTAGCACCAACAACCACACCGTCGGCATCCAGCTTCAAAGCTTTTCTAGCGAATGAAACATATTGGAGAATCATTTCACCAGTTTCAGAATCAACGATCGTCTGTCCGTAGCCTTCGGCTGCCGCCTTGTGGCTCATGAACACTAGCAGAATCACACCTTTTTGCTGTCCGCGTGCAACGTCGAAAAGTGGCTTTAAACCTTCCTCCCATCCGATAAACGGGTTAGCTATCAAAGCGTCGAATCCTGCGGAATAATAATATTCTGCGATGAGTTGGTTCGTTGCCCCAATGTCATTTAGTTTGCAGTCCATTATCGCCATCATGCCCATATCATGGGCTCTTGTGATGAGTTTCTGGACGCCGTCAAAAGTGCCCAACGGAAGAACCAGATGATGATTGAGTTTTACACCGCAGAGATAAGGACCAGCTGCTTCCAATATTCGAAGGGCTTTGGAAAAGAGGCTTTGGCGGTTTTCGGGTTTTTCAAAGGGTAAGTCAAGAGCTAGGATAATGTTTGATTCTCTTTTTCCTGCAGTTTGCTCCAGCTTGTCTCTAAAACCCACTTTCAAGCACCTCTCTTCATTTGGGTAAGCAACTAAAATCTCTTATGGCTCTTTCTTCTCCACTAAAAACTCGGCGGATGTACGTTAGGGCTTCCATAAGGCAGCCCTTAGCTACTCTTGGATTATTCCAAGCACACCACATGCAATGATGATCGAGTTTTTCGTCTGCATTATTGTCTTCGTGAAATCAGAATCACGGTAAGGATAGACGCATAAGCGCGCGACAGAGTCACGTGCTACTCCATATCGTCGATGACTCCATTGTTTTCCACATTAGTCAGCGTCATATTTCTTCACGAACGTGTAACTGTGGGGAATGCGTTAGGCACCGCCGTAATTGCTATTGCAGTCTTCCCAATCTTCGCAGTCGAATCAGGAGGGTTACAGGTGTAAATTTATTATACTGCAAGAGATTCTAAAGGGAGACTCGTCGCAATGAAGGTAGCGCTATAATGTCCATTTCTCCAAGCATCCGCGATGTTCTCGCAAGAAGAATTGCAGGCGAGATAATCCTCTCAAGCAATCCTGGAGCGACTATGCGGAAATGGCGCGAACTCTTCGCTGCTTCCCAGATGAGACTCTCAGACAAGATGATTGTCTCGTCATCGGTGATTAGCGACTATGAAAGTGGAAGACGCAAGAGCCCGGGGGCGAAATTTGTGCGAAGGTTCGTGTGGGCTATATTGAAGATTGATGAGGAGAGAGGGAGTCGTTTCATAAATGAGTTCGCCAAACTTACTAGCTCGCCGAGCAATGCCATAATAGACCTACGCGAATTCCCCATACCGGTTCGCGTGGAGTATCTGTGCAAGGCCATACAAGGTGAGATCGTGGTTTGCTCAGCGCAGTACGCCAAAGAGGTATTAGGTTACACGGTAGTTGACAGCAAGAAAGCAATAGAAACGCTTTCAGGACTAGAATTCTCCCAACTTTTCGGAGTGACGACCGAGCGAGCTTTGATATTCACTCACATCGAGAACGGAATATCGCCGATGCTGAGTGTCCGCATGAGCAACCTTAAGCCAAGAGTCGTCGTTTTCCAAGGCACACGACCCGACGAATACTCGATGAAATTAGCCGAATACGACCACATCCCTCTCATATTCTCAAGTTTGACGAGTGTGGAGCAATGTGTTAGATCTTTGAGAAAACTCTACCGTATTGCTCTGCGCAGGAAGCTCGGCAAGCAAGTCAAACCCCCTCCAAAGATCAGCGCATGAGACAGGCGAACAAGCAGTGATGCAACCAATCCAGTACGAACTGATAAGGACCCCAGCAGTGAAGATGATCACATGTTGGCGACAGAGATTCAGAAGCACATTCAGTGCATAGGTTTCAATGCGTCTGTGCCCTTCATTCCTAATTCGACGCCGAGGTTTCTTGCCTTCGAGGTTGCCCCCTAACCTGTCCGGTAAGCACATCTTCAAAGGTCTTCACTCCGCCCACAACAGCAGCAGCCACATTTAACCGCTCAGCCGCTTAGATGTCCAGGAAACCGCACATAACATAACCTTTCTCAGCCATAACCAATAGCAGAGGTGGAGAGCTAGGCAAATCAACCTTCAATCCCAAACAGTTTTTTTCATCGACCTTCAGATTCTCGACATTTATCATTTCCCAAGCCCCTAGCAACTGGCCTATTTTCTCTCATCCAGTTTAAATAAGAATCGCTGGCATAAGATTGGCGGAAGCTCAAATGCTCACGAAACTCAAAGAAAGAGTTCAGCAAATGCTTACCTTAGAAGCAAAAGCAGCCCACAAGATAGGCCTGACGCCCAACATAATAAGCGCTTTAGGCATCGCCTTGGCTCTTCTTTCAGGCCTAGCCTACGCAGAATGGCAAACCAATAGACTCTACCTTCCATTTGCAGCAATCCTGATCTTAACGTCAGGATTTTGCGACGCTCTAGATGGGATAGTGGCAAGACTTTACAAACAGTCAACGCCATTCGGGGGTTTCATGGACTCCCTACTTGATAGATATGCTGACGCTGCAGTCTACGCAGGCATAATTCTAGGTCGATTATGTGATACCTCATGGGGGCTCTTGGCCTTGATAGGCTCTCTGCTCGTTAGCTACAGCCGCGCTAGATCAGAAGCTGCCGGTGTTAGAATGGAATCAATTGGCCTGGTAGAAAGAGCCGAACGCATAATGATACTCACTATTGTGACGATTATGGCCATTTTCCAACAGCCATACGCCTCAATGAACAACGGCATTATCTTACTTGCAATCCTCTCAAACATAACCGTTGCCCAGAGGAGCATTCACTTCTATAGAGAGCTAAAAAAAGGAAAGCGTTGAAAACTAGAACCGTCGTTTAGGACGCATGCGCCGTTCTTTCTCTGCTCTGACTTTTACGATCCCGCGGTGCACAGCGCATGAAACACAGTAATAGCGGGTGTCAAACGAATTGGCAATGTACGTGCCCCTTTGACGAAGCTCCTTAGCCAAGGCTGAGTCAACAAAAGAAACCCTACGAGTAGACTTCTTAGCCTTGTCGCGAGGCACTAGTTGCCCACAACTCGCACATTGAACCGAACCGCTACTGCCTTTGCTGCCTTTTGACCTGCCACGACTCTTTCGTTTAAAGGGCAACCTTTTCCTACTCCTCAGATTTTGAACAACATGTAAGTACGTTGTCTGCTTTATATATGTGCCTTCAGAAGAGGCACGCACGCAGACGAACCTTCGCCCGGCGCTTTTCTGCTTGAATTCCTTCTATCCAAGTTTTCTCGTGGTTCGAAGCGCTTTCTCCGCACTTGAGATGCAGAATAGCAGATCATCAATTGTAGCGACAAACGTTAAGAGCCCATTTTCACATGCTATTTCCGTGAAAACAGTGCTATTGCTCCACCAGGTCTTAATTGACAAGTCTGCGGGCGCTTCCACGTTGTCTGGAGAAACCGCCTGAGCGATAGCCTTGGCGGTTCGCATGTGATCATATTTGAGCGTTATTTTTGCCTTGATTTCTCTCACGCTTCATCTGCTTTCCTATGAGTTCATTGACCACTTCTATGAAGACATTGATGTTTTCCAAAGGGACTTGCGCTCCTGCGGCTATGTTGTGCCCTCCTCCTTTTCCTTGACATTTTTCCGCTGCGGCCTGCATGATTTCACCTAGGTTGATGCCCCTCCTGACCACTGCATCATTGGTTCTGGCAGAGACTTTCGCTAGCCCTTGATCTTCAACATTAGCAAAAGCGATGAGTGGCTTCTCAGGATTCTGGAGACTAAATGAAAGGATGGATGAAATCGCGCCCACGATCTTGTCATCGATGAAAGTCTCACCATAAACGACGTATATGCTGTCTAGTTCTTTCATTCTCTCTGGTTTTTCCATTACCCAGCCAAGATACCGGCTGATGCTTCTTCTGTATTCTTCCAGCACCTTATTGGCCTCTTCGAACGCCAAGGTCCTGTCGCCCATGCAAACAGCGATACCTAGACTGGAGCGGTCCATACGACCAGTTGCATTAAGCAAAACGGCAAATTCTCTTGCGTCTCTTGTCGGTGTCCAAGGTTCTTCATGACTCAGCACATAAACGTATCCGACAAGGTTCGATGCTTCATACTGCAAACCTCTCGAAAGCAGATGGTCTGCAAGGGCAGAACATAGACGCCTCTTTTCCTCGTCCGAAAGATCTCTTAGAGCCCGCCATTTGTCATCATAGCGTGGCTTAATTCCAAGGCTTGCTAGGAAGGCGAGGGTTTTGTCTTCTTCTCCGCTTATGCCAGGAATGAATGGGCTTGTCGTTGACGCTAGGGTTCTATGAATTGGGCGTGTCTCCCTTCCAAAGAATATGAGGTCCTTTTCAACAGCTAGAACACCTGCATTAGTCGCATCTTCAACTATCTTCTGGTTCAGTCCACCAAGCATTCTTTGCTCATATTTGTCCTGCAAGTCACCAAGTGCACCTACTACACCTATGGGAGCTAGGTCCATGTTTGCTTTGTCTATAGCCTTTGCAACAAAGTACGCGACCCCGGCGCCGCTGATGTCTCGAGCTCCATCAATCCCTTGCAGATGAGGATTCACGTGAACAAAACTAGGCGGCTCTTCACCTACGATCTGATGATGATCTAAAATGATCGTTTTGAAGCCTGCAAGCTTTTCCCTCAACAAATCAACATAGCCGCTTCCCAGATCTGACAAGACCATCAGTTGCGGCTTGTCCGAGAGAACCTCTATGATCTTCTCTTCAACCCATTGAGTCACGCGGATTCGGAATCTCGCATCGAGCCTAAGTAGCGCTTTGCCTATTATGCCTGCAGCTGCAATACCATCAGCATCCAGATGCGAAAATACATGGATAAAACCGTCTTCTTCAACCGTTTCTAGAATCGTTTCGGCAGCTCTCCCGGCTGCAGACAGAAAGCCAGTGGTCTGATCATCGCCTGAAGCCATAGTAACCACACTAGGCTAAGAATACAGATTATTTAAAGCTCACCCAGCGAACGAACAATCCACAAGTGACGCGATTTGCTGAGGGCGAGATTAGTGATCATAACTAAGTGATAGAGGCAATCTTTGGCTCATATCTCCAGCTCTTGGATAATTTCCCTTCACGTTTGTAGTATCTTGAAAGCTTGTGGATTTTTGCCTCAATGATTTGCAGCGCTCTCTTGTTATTCAAGTCAGTTCTGTTCTTCTCGTGATGTACAGCAAGACTTCCGGCTTTTCTGATTAGACTGCCTAAATCTTCAGGAATCGTCGGTGCAAGCCCTGATTCTCTGAGGATTTCTGTTATGGTCTTGCCCACTATTGGCTTGACCAGAGGAATCGTAGGCGCTTGAGGAATCGTGGGGTCGCGCATTGATCCATCCCTCAAAATTGTACCGATGCGACTTGCCGAGTTGCCTGCTTTAGCAAG
>CAZDNV010000105.1:0-6221 GCA_964506875.1 uncultured Candidatus Bathyarchaeia archaeon | reverse complement strand
CTGGAAGTTTGATGAAGGCTCAGGAAATATCGCTCATGATTCTTCGGGAAATGGGAATGATGGAACACTGATCGATGGACCCCAATGGGTCACGGGAGTGTCTGGTTATGCACTGAGGTTCAATGGTTTAGGCAGCTACGTGAGCATTCCAGACTCGCCAAGCCTTACAATATCTGGGAGCCAAGTGTCGGCTGAGCTGTGGTTCAAACCAAACGTAGCCTTGGACAGTAGTACCGCTCCGGCATGTATTCTCGACAAAGGGAACAACTATGGTTTTGTCATTAACATGGGTCAATATCCACCCGCCACGGGTGAGATAGCCTTTGTTGTCGCTGTGGGTAGCCCGCCATGGTACTGGATAAGTACGACTACTAATCATTGGACAGTAGGATCATGGTATCACATAGCGGGAACCTATGACGGAGCATATCTGAGAGTATACGTGAACGGAGTGCTTGAGAACAGCCTCGCATTGTCGGGGCAACTGCATACTGAAACGTTTCCATTAGCGATAGGAAGCTACTGTCTCGGAACAACACGCCCTTGGCTGTCATTCAACGGAGCAATAGATGAAGTCAAAATATACAGCTATGCAAGAACAGCCGAAGAAATACAGAGCGACTATTCGTCAGGAATTGTTTCTCTTCCTTGGAGGGACGACTTCAACTACAACACCAAAGAAGAAATGAAAAGTGCAGGATGGGATCTGATTGGCGAGCATCTCATTCAAGTTGGTGGTGGAGCCGTGTCTCTCACCAATGACGGAGTCACTGGACCAGGTGTTCGCTACGTTGGAAAGTTCCCTTCGGGGATCTTTGACTTTGTAGCAGAAACATCAACGAGAAGACTAAATACGTATCTTGGCGGTTTGGGAATAGACGTCTATACTGAGAAGCACACCTACTCTTGTGGCGCAGACGGTTGGACTTCAGACTATCGATTGGCAAGAGAACCGGAAGGGGTCATTTGCGCCGTCGGTGGCTACCAGCCAAAGCAGAACGAATGGGAGACTCTAAGATTCGAAAGAACAGGAAACGTGTTCCGTCTCTACGTCGACGACGAGCTCAAACTCACTTACGCTGAAATTGACGACGCTCCGAGTAAAGTGATCGGAGTAGGAGTGCATTCAGGATGGATCGTAACAACTCAGTATGACTACATATCATTGGCGACGCCTACAATCCCGCAACCTGACTTCGAAATCTCAGTTTCACCAACATCAAGGTCAGTTATCATACCGGAATCCGCAGAATATGAAATCACTGTAGCGTCAATAAATGGGTTTAGTTCTGGAGTCACCCTTGATGTTTTGATAACGCCTTTGGCAGACATAGGTTGGACTCTTGAGCCTTGCCTAGTGACACCGCCATCCGATGGAGAGGCAAGTGCAACCCTAAGAATAAATACCTACTCAACTACGCTGGATCAAACATATGAAATAACTGTGAAAGGGACTTCGGACGGAAAAGAAAAGTACTCATTGCCAGTATCGCTTTGCGTATGCTTCGTAAGAGGTGTTGAAACTGTAGTTACTATCAATGGATTCACCGTAGAACATGATAAGAAAACGAATGATCTATTCACCATTCAGCAAAACTTTGTAATACCTATCGAGTTCCAAGGAACAACTCCGACGCACTTCTATATTGTACAAAACGCAATTGCCGTATCAGGAAAACCCGAAAAGTATAACATGGCAGGCGTAATCAACATTTGGGAATGGAAACTGGGTGAGACCGAACCAGAAGATTCGTGGAGTGATTGGAAATACGGTGACTATGCAGGCAGTGTAGTAATGCGTTCTACAATACGAGGAGCCACGCTTAAGCTTGAGAACGGCTTCATAACATTCGAGTTTACTCTTCCACCAGACTCATTCATTGACCCCGGAGCTTCCGAAATTCTGCTCGTAGGTCCAGGAAAGAAGACCGTTGGAGGTGCTAAGAGCAGTGTTATGAACGTCAAGTTTCTTGACCCCACATCTGGCCACATCGATGTCTACTTCTTGCTAAGCTCGAACAATTGGGTGAACGGGAAAATGGAACGAATAAGTTACTGGCAAGAAACATTGTCGAAAGAGACTTCTGAGGGCCTAACATTTTATGACGCTAACATTGCACCGGAACCTTTGAATGTTGGCGATTTCAACGCCAAGTCTCCTGCCCTCAACGATAAGGGATTCTGGATTAAACCTGACCCTGAAAGCTCTACGGTAATTCCACCAGAAGTCTCGTCTCACACGACCTATCCTACTCTAATGGCTGGCTTACATTGCCCAGCAAACATGAGTCTCTATGACTCTGCCGGTCGCCACGTGGGACATAATTCATTCACCGGCGACTTCGATGCAGAAATACCCGATGCGATATACCATTTTGGAGAAGATGCCCAATGGATTGTAGTAATCAATCCGCCAAATGACGCATATAGCATTGTACTCATCGGAACTGCAATTGGAGACTACATGTTAACCATCGAATACATCACATATGAACAAACAGCAACGCAAACTTTCAACGGAACAATCTCAGACCAAGAGATACAAGGCTTCTCACTTGTAGTGTCCGAAGCAAGCATGACCTTCTACATGAATGCGGCTATAGATATTGACCCGAACACTTTGAACCTTGGAAGCAAAGGCAATTGGATTACAGCCTACATCGAGCTTTACGAAGGCGTTAATGTGGGAAGCATTAATGTCTCCTCGATCTTGCTTGACAACTCGATTCCAGTAGATCCGACGGGACCTCTGACGATTGGTGACTATGACGGTGACGGAATACAGGATTTGATGGTGAAGTTTGACAGGACAGCAGTGCAAAACCACATACTCTTCAGAAGCATCACGGCTGGCAGCGTAACCCTAACCTTAACAGGCAAACTCGACGACGGAACAGAGTTCAGTGGAAGCGACACGATCAAAGTGCTTTGCCCTAGCCAAGGCGGCGGCAAAAACGGGAAAAGCCCAACATAACACGAAAAGAACCCCACAAAACCCCATTTTCTTTATTATCTATCGTGCCTGAAGCGATAAGCATTTGCCTGCAAGGTGCTGACCATAGAAAGTGGCTTCGCGGGTTCCTCGCTGGTTGCGCGTGCTTGGGTGAGCCAAGAAAAGAGAGGGTTTTGAAGGCTACTGTATGGTGCTAGTATTCTGTGCCGAAGTTTTTGGCTATGGTGAAAATGTCCATTATGTCTACTATTCCGTTTAGGTCAGTGTCTGCACATAGGTTCCATCGGGGGTGGTCTGGGTCTGAGCCGAAGGCTACTGCAGCCGCATAAAGGTCGGATATGTCTACTGCTCCATTATTGTTGACGTCAGTCATCATTTTGAGCTTCACTAGGGCTGTGTCTGTGCCTGTGTTGTCGACGTTGTCGGTGCACATGTACTCGATCGTGTAGTTGCCTGGGCTTAGCCCTGAAAGGTTGAATGGTTCCACGTAGATTAGCCAGCTGCTGTCATAAGTATCATTACGGACTCTGTAGCTGATCGATTTGACGCCTGATCCTGCGTCGGTAGCTTCTATCGTGAACGAAGTTTCTTCAGTAACATAGACCATGTCAGTAAAGTACTTCGGCTCGCCTATGATCAGATCTTGTGTCGGAGGAGTATAGTCAACAATTACGATTGTTGTATTGGTTGGCTCCACGTTGCCCAGATTGTCAGTGCTGTTATATGCGATCGTATATTCTGCTTCAGCCAGTGATGTCAGGTTGAATGGGCCGGCGTATGTTAGCCAGCCGCTATCATATGTGGCATTGAAGATTCTGTAAGCAGTGGAGTTGACGCCTGACCCTGTGTCTATGGCTTCCAAGGCGAATGGTGTGTCTGGAGTAACGTAGGTTTTGTCGGAGGGGATGTATTCTGGTTCGCCTATGGTTAGCGTTGTTGTTGGTCGGGTGTTGTCGAGGATTACTGTTGCGGTGTTTGTTGGTTCCGTGTTTCCTATGTTGTCTGTGCTGTAGTAGTCTATCGAGTATTCGCCGTCTGAAAGACCTGCTAGGCAGAAGGGTGCCGAGTATTCTAGCCAATCCGTGTCATATGTGCTGTTGTAGATGCGGTAGAAGGTTGATGCCACGCCGGAGCCGCTTGGGTTGTCTTCTGCCGTTAGCGTGAATGGCGTGTTTGAGGCCACGTAGACATTGCCGCTTGGATCTGTGTATTTCAGATTGCCTATTGTCAAAGTTGTGGTTGGGGGTATGCCATCGGCCGGAGGCGGCAATGGTGTCAGTCCGACGTGAAGATCTGTGACAGGCGGGGGTATTGTTACAACGATACTGTCAGCTGGGTAGTATCCGAGTGCTTCAACATGTACACGGTATGTTCCTTCAAGAACGTCCCATTGGTATTGTCCGTCTGTTCCTGTGATCTGCGGATTCACGTCGGGTTGCATTACCGGCGGGGTTTGGCCTGTTGGAACATTCTCCCAACCTCCTTCACCATCTGGACGCTGCAACCAGACGCTGGCGCCTGAGATTCGCTCAAGGGTAACGACATCATAGATGCAGCCTGCTGGGTCGACGTAGATGTTGAAGCTCACTTGGGAGTCCTCTGAGGGGTAGTGCACTGTGTATGTGACTGTTGCATGTCCAGTCCTTGGATAGAATGTTACGGTGTAAGTCCATGTGGGTGGTCCACCTGTCATGACGCCTGTTATGTCGGGTCCACCGTCGTTTATGTGGATTCTTATGTCTACGCCTATCGCTGCGGGGTCGTAATATGTGAATGTTATTGGTGTGGTCCAGTAGACTGAGGGTACTCCTCCCACAGTGCCGACGGTTGGTCCTACGCTTACGTTAGGTGGAAGGCTTGACCCTGTAACTGTTGTCTGTGCAGATGCAGTGTTGTCGTCGTATCTTGTTTCCAAGGTGCTTGTGCTGACTGATGCTGTGGTTTGGATCACAGTGCCGACTGGAACGCTAGCGGGAATCGTGACTGTGATCGTTCTTGATCCTCTTCCTGAGGGGAATTCAGGGACTGTGCCGAGGTTCCATGTCACCGTTCTTGTGACTAGGTCATATGAGCCACCATCAGAAGCAGACACGAAATCCACATTCGGTGATAGTATGGCTTGCAGTACTACGTTTGAGGCTGCTAAGTCGCCAAAATCATTGTAGTATAAGGTGTAAGTCATCGTATTTCCATGATCCATGCTTGCGGGTGCGTTCATTGAAAGGTACATGTTTGTCCCGGCAAAAGCTGGGAATTTGAACAGAATTGCCAAGCCCGGCTTGATTACTTGTTCGTTGAATGCGTATTGTAAGCCGATGTTTCCGGTGGGATCTTCGATGCCGACTGTTGCAGATCCGCCATTGTCGTAGGGTGGGTTGTCTCCGCCTACAGCTCCGGATACCGTTCCAAAGCTGACATCGTTGTACTGGAATAGTATGTTGTTTGTGCCTTCGTACAGTATTGCCTCGAAAGTGATTCCTGAACTAGAAGAGGAATAGTGTTGATTGTCATACCATTCTACCACGAACTCTCTGTTTGGAACTGTTCCTAAGGTCTGATAATAGATGGCGCCTGCGGAGCCCCAGGTTACGATGTCATCCCAGTATGGAGCGATAAACCCGTGTATACTAGGCGATTGAGTTATTGGATCGTTTACATATTGCGATGTCCCTACTCCAGAAAACAGCAAACCATTGTTTCCAATAGCAAGCTGACTGTAGTCCGTTCCATAGTAGTTAAGAAAGAACCCAAGATTGATACCTGCTACCCACTGATCATCAGAATTTGGCAGAATTTCGGTTCCAGTTCCTGAAATTTCAATCCAGTCATAGCTGGGACCTCCATGTTTGTTGCTGTCCATAAATGTGTAACCGAAAGAATCTGGACCGCCTGAGCGCCCACACAGCACAATATTAAGATCGTAATTCGGACTGAAATCACCTTCATAGATGCCGGATGTCGCAGAATTATCACCAGCGCCAACGACTTTGATTTTGAACGTATTAGAATTTTCACCATTTAGGGGTACCCGTTTTCCACCAGCGAACTCGGTGCCTGTACCAACAAGAGTATCATCGGAACGGTAGACGAATAAATCAAGATCACCTCTATTTTTGTCAAACTCTATTTCAACTTCGCTGTCAGCATTGCCCTGTATGGAAGTCGTGAACTTATACCAATCAGTATCTGTAACAATCAAGTCTTCAACTTTTTTCGATGTTTCAACAGTACCAAAGTTGCTTGCCGCGGCAGGATTATCGTTACCGCT
>CAZDNV010000104.1:0-6409 GCA_964506875.1 uncultured Candidatus Bathyarchaeia archaeon | reverse complement strand
CAATCTTCTGATTCTCTCATTATTGATGCTATTATCCCCCTCTCTTTCTCTCTTTTCAGCACGATCAACAGATCAGCTATCTAAGGAATCCGAGACACAGGGTCGTTGCAGCGCGTGCTACGTGCCATATTCAAGAAAAAGGGAGAGTGTTGTCATCTATGCGGTCAATCCAAAGTGCATGGCGCTGTCAAACATGGTGTAATGATCAAGAGGACGACGAGATAGAAATGGCACACCTTCTCACAGCCAGAATCATCGTAAGCCCAAGAACAAAAAGTTTGTGAAGCGTTTCTCCAGTTCGGAGCCAAGCAAGTGACGCCTGTAAGGTTCAAGCTCCTTTTTCATCGTTGAGCTTGAGTCCTTTCTTTCTGATCAGCAAGTTTCTCGAGTTTACTAGGAATATTCCACTCAAAGTGAGTGCTGAACCAAGAAGCGTTTGGGCGCTGACTTGCTCTCCGAGCAGTTGCCATCCGAAAAGCATGGCAACGGCTGGAATTACTAGACTGGACCCTGAAAGAGTCGTTGCTTCCTCACGCTTGAGGAGATAGAACCAGATCACGTTTCCAACTGCTAGCGCTCCAATTGACGAGTAGAGAAGGATACAACCGTACAGGATGTCTGTTGGCAGGACGAAACTCTGTGTGCCCAAGCTCAAGACTGCAAGTGGGAGAGCGCCGATGGCCATTTGAAAGAAGTGGGTGACAAACGCATCCACGTCGCTCAAATGCTTCTTGTAGTAGACTACGGCTACGGCCCATAACAGCGCACCCAAAAGCATGATCAGGGCAGAGTCAATCGTCAAAGAGCCCATCCTGTCGAGGAATAGGACAATCACTCCTATGAAACCTATCATGCCCCCAAGGAGCTTGACCACCGTGATTTTCTCCCCAAGAAAAGGAACAGCCAGACAGAAGACAAAGAGCGGCTGAGTATAAGTTAGTACGGCGCCTATGCCCGAATTCTCCTGTGATAGTCCTATGGCTTGTGCAATTATGATTGAGACGAAAATCAAGCACAGAACCACAAGCTTGCCCAGTGTGTGCCTGTCCTTCGGGATCCGTTTCCGCAAGATAACAAGAAACGGAAGCATAGCAACGGCTGAAACGGCAAATCGTTGTAGCACGAAGGTTATCGGGGGGACAAAACGTAATCCTATTTTCATCGCCGACCAGTTCGAACCCCACAATAGGATCACTAGAAGGAATAGCAGCCAGTTCTGGAGCTTTTTCAAATCATCTATTCCCCGCGGTTTCCATCTTAGAGCACTGAAACAATGCAGGGCCCTAAAAGCCTACTTGCTGCTTCCTGATGCAAATCAACGTCTGTATATCGTATTTGTAGACTCGCCGCGTTTTTTTGGAACCGCAGTTGCGATATTGAGGGTGAATTATTAGGTTTCGTTGTATTTTTGGATAAACAACCTATAAGTTCAAGTATGGTCTCTTGTTATTTCAGATAAGAATGACCATCAGCACAAAGCTCGACCGCCGAATGCGACTACTCTTCCACAGCCTAGGTTTAAGCTGCGTCGGCGGGGCCATATTCCTCCAAATTCTGGTATTCTCTGACATTCTCCAGCGAGGCTACTTCATGGCGGTCGAAAACAACACGTCAGTATTGGGATTCGAAATAGGTTTGACGGCATTCGCCCTTATTTATTTCG
Source organism: uncultured Candidatus Bathyarchaeia archaeon (assembly GCA_964506875.1). Lineage (GTDB taxonomy): Archaea > Thermoproteota > Bathyarchaeia > Bathyarchaeales > Bathycorpusculaceae > CAZDNV01. The sequence continues at coordinate 4,746 of CAZDNV010000104.1, read as the reverse complement.
TGTACACGTACGTGCGTTTGATTCGTTCAATCAAGTAGCCGCTTTCTGCCCAAGCAGACCCCACGAACGCTCGCCAAGTAGTCCCGAAATAACAGGAGAACGGCAACAAACTTTAAGAACAGAATTCCACAAAGCTCCCTCCGTTCTTGTTTGTGGTGAGAGCGATGAGCGTTCGGAAAATCTCGTTCGGAATCATTACCGCAGTGATACTTTCCCTGACCTTGTTTCAAGGCGTAAGGGCCCAAACGCCTGGCGAATTGAAGACTTTTTTCTCAAAAAACTATGCAGGTCTCTCCGTCGTGGTTAATGCTACACAAGGCACCGCGCCAAACGGAACCATCACTGTATGCTTGTGGCTTCGATGCACAGCGGAAAATGTAGTTGTCAATTATCTCAATCTGACAGTCTATGGTTTCATGAATGGCACAGTGAAGACGCAGCTGCTTGAGCGCGAGGTGATGGCGGGCCCTCTGCCTTATGGAAATGTCAGTGAATATGATTACAACGTGACTATACCGAGCGATGTCTGGGAAGCAACATATGGTGAGCTAGTTTTCAAATATGCCATCTTGGATTCACCTTCTCCCGAGTATAACCCGGGTTTCTCAATGACGATTATAAGAAACGTTCCCATGGAGGAGCTTCAGAGGCAATGTGAAGACCTCACGAAAGCCAATCAGCAGCTGAACGATGCTAACGGGAACCTGACAACCGCCATCGAACAGCTGAACCAAACCTACTTGGATCTCAAACGGGACTACACTGGCCTCCAGGGAGCGGCAAGCGAATTGGACAATACTAGGCGGCTCGCATTGATCTTTGGCATAACGACCGTGTTCTTCGTAGCTACGACAATATTCATGGTTATGCGAAGACCAAAGAACTCTTGGTGACACCACCGCTTTTTTCTTATCTCTGCGCGCCATGCTGCGTTACTTCATGTGCAGTTTCTGTGCCGCAATGAAGGATAGCCCATGCTCTGTAAGCGCCTTTGCTGTCCTGTTGACTGCATCGTGTTTGTCAAGGTAGTTGGCAAGCAGCTTGGGCATCAGTCTCTTCTCGTCTATGTCTTTCTTAGGCATGAAATAATCCAGAATATCTGAAGGATGGTCACGTGTCATCTCGACTTCAGGGATGCCGCCCTCATGTTTGGCGCTGATATTTTTCACGTGGTCAGCTATTTCGATAAGCTCAGCAGTGCGGTCGTAGGGCTGTATCACTATGCTCTTATATGCTTCAGTTATGTGATGTTCAATGCGAACGATGTCTTCAAGGCCAAAAGCCTTCCTCACGTAAGCTGAAAGCTCAATCGTCTTGTTGCTTACCGAGTTCGACAAGTTGAACCCAATGAGCGGAGTTGAACCATCGTCTCGGCTGAGGAGCTTCGCAGTCATAAGTGTCCAGAGAATAGAGTAAGGATTGTCATTGCCTAGGAAAACTGAAATCTTGAACTCTATATCAATTCCGAGTTTTCGCATTAAGTACCCCAGCAGGACTGTTCCTGGGCTCGTGTTCAGTACTTGTCGAATGCCATACTCAGTATAATAATGCAGAAACTCTTCAACCCAATTGAGGGCATATTCGTTGGGGGCACCTACACCGCCGAAATATCCCGTGATGGTGTCCGCGCCGCCTAAATGAACGTTGATGGGTTTGCCATCTGGCCCAGGCATAGTTCCTTTCGTATCAAGCGTCTGCACGTATGAGGCGCCGATTATCCTCATTGCGGCTGCAAATGCTACGACGTCATCATCTTCAACCTGTTCCTTCATGGAACGGACACGAATGAAGCGGCTAGGCATCAAATCCTGATTGGCGATTGATCTTTTCGCCTCTTCAACTAGCCATGGGAGAAAATTGAATGCACTAATTTCCAAGGTGACAGCGAAGGAATCATTGAATCTAGTGGAGTCTGCTTTCTTTCCCAGTACCTTTCTGCGGTATTCCTTAATGCTGATAAAGGCTTCTTTGTCGCGCTGCTTCTCCAGCCACTCGAGATCACTGACAAAAGGTGATTTCCTTCTCTCAAGCCTTTTCATGAGGTTTTCAAGTCTGCCATTTTCCTCAGCTTTGCGGTTTATAGCGTCAACTCCACCATACTTGTCGATTATTTCAAGCAAGCCCCCAGTGAGAGGGTTGTCCTTTTTTAGCAGAAAACTATTGAGCTCATTCAGAGTTTTCTCGCTGATCTTCAGTTTCTCCCCAAGGTTGTTCATATTTTTCCTCCCTTGGCATGGTAGCTAATTCAGTCATATCCGATTTAAGCATTTTCAGAATGCCTAGTGCCCCCTTGTTATGCTCTGATGCCCAGCCTATCGGCAACTATGAGATGTAAACTTGCATCTGCCTCAATGCAGTTCAAAGCTTAAATGATATTAGACGCTATGCGTAAGAATGAAAAGTGGAATGCTGCATGTTTAAGCCTGAAGGTATTCTTCCAGCCTTGGTTACACCTTTCACGGATGATGGCAGCGCCGTTGATGAGGAAAGGCTTCGCGCCTTAGTCAACCATTGCGTGGAGCTAGGGGTTCATGGAGTCGTTCCATGTGGAACGACAGGCGAATTTGTGAACATGACAACTGAGGAGAAGAAGCACGTCATCAAGATAGTAATTGACGAAGTCAACGGCAAGGTGGCAGTAGTGGCAGGAACCGGCGCGAGCGGTACCACTGAAGCCTTGGAGATGACTAAGTATGCTAAGGACGTTGGCGCTGACGCCGCTTTGATTGTCACTCCTTTCTATCTAAAACCTGCTGATCGAGGAATATACGAGCACTACGAGACTATCGCAACCAAGGTTGACCTTCCGATAATTCTCTACAATATTCCCCAGTGCACTGGTCTGCCTTTGCCGTGGCAGATGGTTGAGGATTTGGCTCAGATCCCGAACATCGTAGCCGTCAAGGACAGTAGCGGTCAACTGAGCTTCATTCTTGCCGTGCTTGAAAAAGCCAGAGACAAGATAAATGTCCTTTGCGGACATGATGAGGTTGTAATAGCTGCGCTGGCAGCTGGCTGCTCTGGGGCGATTCTCGCCAGCGCAAACGTGATCCCTGACATCTGGGTTCAGGTCTACAACCACGTTAAGAACGGAGAGCTTCAAAAGGCTCGAGAACTGCAATACAAGGTTCAGAAAATAGCCAGAATCATCGCTGGAAGCGGAGCCGTCGGCACCAAGGCAGCATTAAACATGATGAAAGTCAAGGTTGGGCCAGTTCGGATGCCGCTAAGTATCGGTGGAGAGCTGACTTATGAGGCAAGAGAGGAGCTGCGCCTTGACTTGGAAAAGATAGGAAAGATTGAACCCAAGCCTATAACCTTCGAGATCGAAGAGAAACGCATAGAAGAACGCTTCAGAGCCATCGACGTGACGCCAGAAATCATAAAAGACTTCAATCTCAAGATCGGCGAGGCCCTAGCTGGACAAGGTGCAGATGTAGCCCACATAGACCTGATGATCGGGAAAAAGGAGGGACCACTGAGCGAAGCCTTCGCAAGGGCAAAGGCAATGCCTAAGGCTGGACATGAACCCTTGCTAGCCCTTCTGGAGCCAAACCTTGCCGTCAAACCTGCAACACTTATTGTTCCAACGGTTACGATAACCAGCATGCGTCAAGCAAGCATGGTTTATGGACCAGCTCAAACAGCAGTAGCCAAGGCAGTTGTAGACAGCGTTGCAGATGGAACAATTCCGAAAGAGGCGGCAGAAGACCTTATCATAATTGCCAACGTCTTCGTCCACCCGACAGCCGTTGACAGGCAACGCGTCTACATAAACAACTACAAGGCAATGAGACACGCAATTCGTAAGACGATCGAAGGAAGACCAAGCATGAAGGAACTCTTGGAAAACAAAGACAGATCCAAACACCCCTTCAAGTACACGCCATAATTTCTGAAATACGTTTTACCGATGATTAGGAAGCCATTCGCATTACGACTTGCTTCTCATGCGAGTCCTCTGAAATCTCCATATCCCAATTCAACCTAGGCCAATGCTCTCGACATCTCTTCGAAATCTGCGCTTCCTCTTGGGTTGGCGTCCTCTCTTCTTCTAATGTAGAATCATACAGCTTCGCATAGATGCTTCACTAGTTATTATCGAGCCGTGCGTCTTCCAGTATATGATCCCATATTTCACGCAGGAAGTATTGTGTCATATTGAAAGATCTACGTGACATTTTCAGTGGCGCAAGCTTCTCAAGTGGAAAATGCTGTAGTTCTCTAACAACTTGGGTAAGTGTGTTTCTATCATCCAGCTCTTCTAGCCAGCATAGTTTTATGAGCGCGCGCTAACCCAAGAACAAGTCGCCAAGATTGGTGGCGTAACTTGGCAAGCTGTAGACCAATGGGTAACTGACTACACAAGCAATGCAAACACTTGCGGTAATCGTGTATTTCCAGACCTTAGACAGTCTATTTCTAAATCGGGGCTTAGGAAATTCCATGAAAGAGTTGCGTCTGGTAAAAAAAAAGGAAACTGGGCATGAAATAAGAAGGGCAGATGCTAGTCAGCTTTTCACCATGCACAGCAGTCCGCACTCCGCGCTATTCTCTGTTTCTGCTGTGGGCGCATTCATCTTGACCGGCATCACAGTTGGCCTCGTCTCCGTTTGCGTATCTCGTTTGATGTTTTGCTTGACGCGAGCATCTTTCGGTTATTCTTCTCGCTTTTCTGGTTCTTTCACCAGCACAAGTGCCAGCAGAAATGAGGGCAAAGTTGCTACTATGGCAAGCAAGAACGGT
>CAZDNV010000103.1:0-6429 GCA_964506875.1 uncultured Candidatus Bathyarchaeia archaeon | reverse complement strand
CTGTGTGCGCCAATGCTCTTTCAGTGACCTCTGTAACCATGGAAAACGCGGTTTCTTGAAGACTGTAGCATAGATCCTCGAGGTTATACTTTCCATCTTTGTGCAATCTCAATATTGATGTTAGCAAGCCGCTAAGGGACATATCCATGCCCTTGACGATGTATGGGAGTGGAATCAGGTCTTTTCCATCCACAGCAAACTTTTCGATCATTGCGCCGAATGGCGTCCCCACTTTTTGGTGCAGCCCTGCTTCTCTTGCAAAAACATCCAAGCAATTCCCAAGAGCGATGTCTAGGGTTTCGCCGAAGATTCTGTAACGACCAGAGTCAAAAGCCACAACGATAGTGTTTCCGCCTGAAACATACAAGACTATAGGATCTCTAGCCCTGGTTTTCAATTTTCCGATTTCAATATGAGCAACACAATGATTTACGCCAACCATTGGGATGCCTAGGTAGGAGGACATGGTGCGTGCCACAGTTGCGCCAGTACGAAGTGAGGGACCCAAACCTGGGCCTTGCGAAAATGCTATAATGGACAAGTCGTCGGGTTCTAGCCTAGATTCCATGAACGCCTCTTCAAGAACCCTACCAGCCACTTCGGCATGGTGCCTAGCTGCTTCCCGTGGATGGATGCCTCCTACTGGCGGCAAGTAGGTATTTATCACGTTTGCCAGTATCTTCCCCCTAAAGGTGGATATTCCAACGCTGAAGTCATCTGCTGTTGACTCGATTCCCAAGCAATATGACCCTCTTGCCCCTCTTTTCTTCGTTTTTCTCACTTTTGACCATGCCTTTCTTCAGTTTGAAACATACATCTTTTTATTTAAATACAGCGCATATTAATGTTGAAGAGCTGGAACTGATAGGAATGCCGAAACGCAACGACCTTGAGCACAAAGCTCTGCAATTCGTAATGAATACAGGCTATGAAGGAGTGCTTCAATCGGATCTATGGCATCAACTTGGGGCAAGCAGTAGAGAAGGCTCTAGAATCTCCATTAAATTGGAGAATAAGGGTCTGATCCGAAGAGAAAAAGAATTGCGCGAAGGAAGATGGACTTACCGGCTGTTCCCTAAGAGGATGCCGGCGTCAATAGACTCCATTGCAGATTGTCCCTGCTTGATGTGCCCCGACAATCCTAGATGCGACCCCTCCGGCGTGACTTCCCCTCAAGATTGTGAGAGACTTACTGAATGGCTTGTGTCAATTTCTCGAGTTGAGCCTGCCATACTTGGTGACAGTTAATTTTGCCTAAGGCATTTATACAGGACAGGAAAAGGGATTATTACTATAAGAAGGCGAAAGAGGAAAAATATCGTTCCAGAAGCGCCTACAAGCTACTCCAAACAGCAGAAAAATATCATTTCATAAGTGATGGCGACATTGTTGTCGACTTAGGAGCAGCACCTGGAGGCTGGGTTCAGGCAGCCAGAAAGATCGTAGGGAGCAGAGGTTTTGTTTTGGGAGTTGACTTGAAATCAGTTGAACCTTTTGCAGAACATAATGTTCGCACCATAATAGGCGATATATGTGAGGAGGAAACGAAGAACCAGATATTAGCATTTATCCCAAGAAAGGCCGACATTATAGTCTCTGATGCTTCACCCAACATTTCAGGAATCTGGGAAGTGGATCATGCCCGCCAAATAGACCTAGCACAAGAAGCTTTGGAAGTCGCAATAGCAGCATTGAAGCCTTCTGGCAGTTTCTTCGTCAAGGTTTTTCAGGGTGACATGTTAAACGATTTCATTAAGAAAATGGAAAGTCGTTTTCGCATCGTGAAGACAATAAAACCCAAAGCTAGCAGGGGCAAGAGTTCGGAGTTGTTCATTCTTGGCATGTGCCTAATAGAGCCAATGGTTGACCAGCAAGGCTAAATTCCGTTAGCGCTTCTGTATTGATCAAAAAAGGGGACGGTATTTGAAGATCATCGCCGCGGATTCTTCTGCAGCTATTCTAGGGAGCAGATTCGAGCCTCTTTCAATCGTTGCAGCTGCATCCGTTCTGGTCAACCCCCCTTACCGAGAACACACCGCCTGCTTGGCCGAATCCATTTTCACAGATGCGGCTAATGGGCATGAGGTTGTTATACACGAGGCAGAGCTTTGTAGAGACTTGCTTGAGAAGAACAGAGCAGACGTTGTTCATCTTGACATGTCGTTGGGTGCGATTCCACTTGAGCAATTGTCGCCGATTCAGTTTACCAACATGAAGATCTCGAGCAAGGCGAGACGACATCTTCTGAGAATTTTACCTAGGATCCGAAAGATTGCAGGTGAAATAACGCAGAAGTATGGGATCGAAGTCTTGGCTATTGGGAAAGAGAGTGTTCCGGTGAGAATCGCTGAATTGACGTCAGGCGCGCATGCTATCCTGTATGCCTGTGAAAGAGCCATAGAAATGAATAACGCTGTGCTCCTAGGTCTACCCTCTCGGTGCCAACCCAGAGTTACAGGAGGAAGAGTGTATCTGTATTCGTTGATGAGCGCAGAGCATGATGTCAGAGGCGGTGCAGAGGACACAAAGGACGTTTTGAAGAAGGTAAACATCGCCGAATCGTTAAACCCTGTGGCTCGAGGTTTCAGAATACTAAAAATAGTCCCAAAAACCTAGGATTTGGAAATCGTACTCGCACATAATATGACATCTGCGCGAGCTGCCCAGTTTAAATAGTGATAGAAACGACATGCTAAGCTGGGTGCGCAAGGGTGACCAGCGAGACAGAGCAGCAGGACGCTATTTCTCCTCGGGCGGCTATTCTTGCTACCGTGGCTACTTTCGTGCTCATTTTGTTTCTGGGTTCCGCCATCATCATTCTGCTTGGAACGAGCATGGGGATGATTCTCGGTGAGTTGTCGCTGGTTATCGTTCCATTGGGCTATATGCTGTTCAGGAAGGTCAGAATTGGCAGCTATATCGGATTTGAAATCGAGCTTAAACACGTTGCCTTGGGAGTAGCCTTCGGTGCCCTGCTCTTCTTTCTCAACCTAATTGTCACTGCGACACTGGTTTCCGTCTTTGGGGTAAGTCAGATGGTCGAGGAATCCAATCAGTTGGTCGAAAGCACTAGTGGCTCATTGCAGGGGTTAGTTTCAGTCATTCTTGCCCTTTCATTGGCTGGAGTTTGTGAAGAATTCGTTTTCAGAGGTTTCCTGCAAAACACCATAAACCGCAAGTACCCTTTCGGAGTTGCCTTGATTGTGTCCTCTCTAGCATTCAGCTTCTTTCATCTTGATTTACAGGCAGTCTACACTATTTTTGCCCTCTTGATGGGACTGACGTTAGGGTACATTTATCATCGTTGGCATTCTTACGTCGTTTCCGCAATGGCTCACTCAACTATGAACTTGATAGTATTGACGATAATCCTTCTTACACGCTGAGCTGCTGTTCAAACGCCGCGAGCTGGCTGCACGCTACTGAATTTGTGGTCTCGGGCTACTTCCTTCTTACATTGGTGATCTCAAGGCTTACGTCTAAGGTTATGGCTTTGCTCGTGATCTCGCCCAAGCTAACCACATTTACTCCGCTCGAGGCAAAAGCGACTATGTTTTCCTTAGTTATTCCTCCACTTGCCTCGAGCAAAACGTTCCCATAGAGTTTTGCCTTCTTGAGCAACATACAAGCCTTCTTTATTTCCGTAGGTGAAAAGTTGTCAAACATGATTATGTCTGCGCCGGCCTTTGCCGCAGTCAAGGCGTCATCTATGTTGGCAACTTCGACTTCAATCTTCTTGCTAAAAGAGGCCTTTTCCAGAGCTTTCCTGATGGCCTTTTCGATTCCTCCGACTGCTGCAATATGGTTGTCTTTTATCAGAATCATATCGTCTAGGTGAAGCCGATGTGTGTCCCCACCACCGATCATAACTGCTTTCTTGTCGAAATACAGCAAGCCAGGAGCGGTTTTCCGAGTGCATGCAACCCTCGTCTTCAGTCTAGCCTTTTTGAGTATATTCACCAGTTCCCTCGTTGTCGTTGCGATGCCACTCATGCGGGAGAGTATGTTCAAGAGCGTGCGTTCAGTTGACAGTATCGTCTTAGTGTCACCAAACATTTTCAGTAGAGCTTGATTCTTCCCAGCTTTCTCCCCATCCTCAACCAAAGTTTCTGCTATGATCCCTTGGCTTTCCAGAAGAACCCTTGTTTCTTCAATGCCAGCAACTATGCCCGCTTCTTTTGCCATTACTCTTGCTTCTGAAGTGACCCCTTCGGGGATGATGAGCGCTGTGGTTATGTCACCCTGTCCCAGATCGTCTGCCAGCAACCTCAAGAGTTTTGCTTCAAGAATTCTGCGCGTTAGGAACATGCCTTCACTCTCTGAAGCTATTCCTCTTAAAACACTTGCTCATTTGCCTGCAACTTCGACTATTGTTCTGACTGCATTTTCGAGCCCGTCATATTGCAGGACTTCTCTCTGAATCGCTTTCGACTTTTCGTGAAAGCTGCTCCCGCAAACTTGCTGGACAGTCTTTAGAAGCATGTCTCTGCTCAGTTCATTCTGCAGAAGGATTCTTGCAATTCCCAAATCCTGAGCTTGCTTCGCATTATTGATCTGTTCTGTGTGACCTGGAGTCGGCACAAGTATCATAGGCTTGCCATAACACATGGCTTGTGTTATGGTTCCATGACCAGCTCGAGCTATGATAAGGTCACATGCCTTCAAATACTCGAAACGATTTGGTATCCACTTGAAAACCCATAGATTGGCATATCGCACGGGTTTGCTGTCGGCACTTGGGTAACCCAGTGACATGACGATTTCATAGTCTTCTGGAAATCTCTGCAGGATTTGTCTCAAGATTCCTATTAGGAAGGCCTTCTCCTTAGTTGATCCGCTTACTGGCACAAAAACGACTGGCTTTTCTCTTGGGAGGTCTAATTTTCTCCGCAGTTCATCGTCTGTTTGCAGCTTATTAGGATGAGTTTCGAGAATGGGGCCTATCAGCATTACACTTTTCTTATAGGACTTCGGAATTTTGAGGTTCCCCACGGATATTGTGTAGGGAGGCGGAAAATCGGGTATCAGAACGGTGTTTCCACTCGTCCAAGTCTTTCCGACGAGGGTGAGGGCAATGGAATCCATAAGTCGCGCCAAGTGTAGGTGATGCCTCCTGCGAGGAATTATGATTTGAAACTGATTCAGAATGCAGATCCTTGGCTTCCGAAGAAGCCTAGCTGCCAGCAGAGTAGATATGCGAGAGTCTGAGATGACTACGTCAGGCTGAAAATGCCCTATAGACTTAACTTCGGCATTCATCTGCTTCAGGACAGTAAAGGAAGCAAAGAACGGGCCTGGGTTGACAGCCGTTTGTCTAAAGTCAATAGATCCGTCAGGTTTCACTTGAAACCCTATAGATGGAGCCTTGACAAGTGAGAATCCCTCGTTCTCAACATAACGTGCGCCCTCTCGATAGGTAGAGAAAGCAATATCAACGTGCTCCTCCAAGAGCCTGCGAGCTATGGGGACCGTTCTGCCAACATGTCCTAAGCCGATTCCGCAAGGAGCAAAGTACGCTCGCACTAGGCTAATTCCCGCCGAGAGCTTTCTTTTTCACTAGTCCTTTTGGCTTTTCTTCCTCGAAGACCACAGCTTGAAACTTGTAGACCTTTGTTCCGCCTAGCAGCCAGCTGTCTGGAGGCAAACCTGCTTTAACGCAGCACTGGCAAAGAAACCCTTCTTCATCCCATTCCCATTCAATAGGCACTTGAGGAAGAAGAAGCCCTTTGAACATGCCTCTTTCCACTATTAACCCATCTTCGCCGACCTTGATTTTAGTCGGGTACTCAGCTGGCTTCTCAGCATGCACTAGCTGCGGTGGCGTAAGCACGCTTATCTCAAATACTACTTTGTCAAGCTCTTTCAAAGACATTGGGTGAAATCGCGGATCTTGCGTTGCCGAGCTGATTGCAGATTGTATGACGGCGTTGGCAAGTGGTTCAGATGGATATGGATAGCCGATGCAACCTCTCAGTTCTCTTTCTCCATTCTTCACGCTGTTTATGGTGACGAAAATGCCACATGGTTGTCGGAGCTTTTCAGGAATTCCCTTTGGGACATCAATCATCTTTCTGTTTTCCAAATACTCTCTGGCTGCCTTCCGTGCAAGCTCTATTAGGAGTTTCCCTTCCTCATTGCTTAGCTCAAATGGCACCGTTAGCTCTCCTCAAATCGCCCGTCTCAGCAGTCTATTTGAAGAATATAGCTTCTTGACTATGAGTCTGATTAAACTTTCGTCTAGAACGCCTGGAAATCAGAATTTCATGGACTCTTCTTGGGCTCCATCCTTAGTCATGACCAAGAAATCTATTCCATCGCCGCTCATTATGTCCCTGCTCACGGCAGATTTTATGGATCTTACGACCAAGTCCTTTGCTTCCTCAGAAGTCATGTTTTCTTTGTAGCCTTCCTCAAGGACTCCTATGGCGA
>CAZDNV010000102.1:0-6437 GCA_964506875.1 uncultured Candidatus Bathyarchaeia archaeon | reverse complement strand
AAGTCAAGGAAATATTGATGGTTGAGGACCCTCAAAAGCTTAGGATGATCCTCAATAGACTAGGTTGGAAAATCTTGGTGATGCTCTCTGAAAAAGACATGTACTCTCTAGAGATGGCCAAGGAAATGGGGATTCACGAACAGAAGGTGTATTATCATATTGGGAAGTTGTTGAAGGCTGGCGCCATTGCAGTGGTCAAGGAGGAAGGGAAAAAAGGGGCAACTGCAAAGTATTACAGACCAGTTTCATCAGCTTTCGGAATAGAGCTTCCGACGGAATACAGGACGATTAAGAAAGTTTCGCTGCTAGGTACGGATAGACAGATCCAAACGTTCTTCAAGGAGTTCAATGGAAAAGACGGTGTTTTTGAAGGTAAAATAGTCGTTGGCAGCCCAACCCCTCATGGACCATTCAAGACAAGCGCTAGAGATGGTCACTATGCTGCCTATTTGACCTTCTTCCTAGGACAGTTCGCCCGAATACCAGAGGAGTTCGCTATCAAACTTGACGTTGACGTGAAGGCTGAGAAGGAAGAGAGAAACAACATGATTCTTGTTGGTGGACCTGGAACAAACGTTCTAACACAGGAAGTCAATGATAGCCTGCCCATAAAATTCAATATGCAACCGTCCGATCAGGGTTTCTTGCTGGGTGGCTTGATTTCACGAAAGACTGCCCGCGTTTACACGGCGGATAGCGCAGGGCTGATTGCGAAGATTCCAAACCCTTGGGACAGGACCAAACGAATCATTGTCTTGGCCGGAAATAAGGCAGTAGGCACGAAGGCTTGCGTGTTGGCGTTGACCAACTTCTGGAAGAAGACTCTGAACAGCTATCATAGTGATGATGTGTTTGCTACGGTCATACAAGGGTTTGATTTGGATAGCGATGGGAAAGTTGACTCAATAGAAGTCATTGAATAGTCTATCACCAAAAGAGGTGAGCTGCAATCGAAATGATGGCGAGAAGAATGCAGAAAAAAGACCTTGCGACCGTTTCTGAACTCGCCATGCTCGCAAATCCACATGTATCCAAGGAGAAAAATAGTGAACACACGTTGAGCGTGCGCCAAGAAAATCCTGACCTGTTTATTGTGGCCGTTGACAAAGAGACGGTTATGGGGTATGCTCAGACTGAGACCCGCAAATGTGACGCAATACTTGAAGATGTCGTAGTTTCAGTAAGTCACCAAGGAAAAAGCTTAGGAAGCAGGCAGCCAAATGAAGAAATCGAGACCTTAAGGCTGAAGCGTGCAAGAACCATCCTTGCCGAAGTTCACTACAAATGCTCTCCAGTCATCCACTTTTCGTACAAGCACGGCTTCTGCATAATTGACTTTTTGCAAGACTGTTTTGGCCCAGGGCATGATGCAATGATATGAAGGAAACCATGAAGTAACTAGAGTCGATCCTGATGGAGATAACCGAAATCATAGTCGCCCGTGGCCACAAAAACATTCAGGCCATGCACCAGAAGACGATCGAAATAACAAAGGAAGAACACTTGTCGAGAAAAGGCAATTGTATCATCGCAGTATCAGCAGATAAGGCATTGGCAGATTTGAGTCCAACATTCAAGAAAAGCCTACGAATAGAAAATGCAAGATTGACAGTCATGATCGAAGCCGGGGGAATCGCTGAAACTGTGAATGCTTATGGGAGCCCACAACTGCCCCAGACCGATTCTACAGAGATGGTAATAAGAAAAAGCGAATACATCAGCGGTCGAACCTTAGCTATTCGCGCAGACAAAGCAGCAGCTGACCTATCAAGGAGACTCGTAAAAAGACTAAGAAATCCAGAACAAACCGTGAAGATAACGTTGACTGTAAGAACCTTGTAGGCGCAGAAAGACGTAGGATCGATGATCCACACTCTGCGCAGATTCAGGACATTAGAAAGCAATATGCAGTAGTATCCTAGATAGTATGCTCATACGACCCGCGAGCCTACCATCGGGCCCGCAAAGGAGTTGGTAATCAATCCTTGCCTTTCGCTTTTTGCCCTCATTGAATCCTTGCGTCTAGAACGGCTTGGCACTCATAAGGAGCTGTCTCACGCACACGCCTCGAAAGCAGAACCTCCATTACCTTTCTTCCGTTCTTCTCAACAGCATCAGTAAATACGTGTCTCACACCATCCAACGGGTTGGAAGCGCTGACAAAGCAATAGAAGTGTATCATACCACCCTCGCTCTTTAAGATACCACAAGCGGCGCCGACGAATTCTATAGCCTTCCCTGGCAGGTTCATGATCACGCGATCCGCAATACCGCTAAGCTGGTCTTTTGCAGCTTCTTTGGCATCCCCTAGAATCACGTGAACCTGACCCTCAACCCTATTAAGCCTAATGTTGCGCTTGGCAAACTCGATTGCATATGGGTTCATATCAATAGAGTAGACTTTCACACTCCTATGCAATTTGGCTATCTGAATCGAAAAAGGGCCAACGCCAGCGAACATGTCCACGACAGTTTCATCGTCATTAACAAGGGAAGCCACTCTCTTGTGTTCGTGGGAAAGCCTTGGAGAAAAATAGGCCTTCGTGACATCAACGCAGAACCTGCATCCATACTCCTTATGAATTGTACTTGTTTCAGGTTTCCCAGCGATTACTTTGAATTCTCTCAGACGGTAGGTCCCGTCAACGGCCCCCATCTTTGCGAGAACTGTCCGTACCTTTCGATTGGAACCCAAGATCGCCTCCCCAATGACGCTTTCGTACGCCCCAAGTTGAGGCGGAATTTGGACTGTAGCCAAGTCTCCGACGAAATCTACTGCACGTGGCAAGCTAGCCAGCAAATCTCTTGGCACTTTGTCTGCGAGCAACCCTGCGAAAGTTGCTTCTCTTGTGTTCTTTTCTGGGAAAGAATACTCCAGAATGCCATAATCAGACACCGTCATGTCAAGGGTCTGCAGTTCGCCATCCGATAGTAAGCGTAATAGCGGAATGTAGATCGCTTTCTCGTCTCTTTGAATCATCAGCCTTCTGTCTATGATCTTTAACCTGTTAACTAGAATCAGGGCTTTCTCGCCATACTGCCTTGGGATTTTCACGCACAAGGACTGCACAGTCATTGGATCACGCCACGATTCATGTCTTCTTCATTGCATTAATCACTGTATAATAGAGCGTCAGCCCTTTGTCGGTCAGGGCGTATTGATCTTTGGCATCTTTGTCCGCGCGGCACAAGAATTCATGAAGCACTTTTGGTTCGACATCAAAATATACCGCCTTGTCTTCTATCAGCGAGTTGTATGCTTTCTGATATGCAACAGTTTTCATGTGAATGACTTCAAATCCGTGAGTCTCTAACAGATGCTTCGTCTCTGAGGGTCTGTGATATTTTGAGTGCGCCATAGAAATCGTCCTCTCCAATGATTCGAAGAACCTTTGGTCATCCGATTCATGTACAGACAGATCGCCATGAAACAGAGTTCCTCTCTTCTTCAACACCTTTGAGAATGACTCCAGAATCTCGTCTTGAGATTCAAAATAGTGCATTGTGCTCATGCACACAATCGCGCCGAAAGTGTTGTCTTTGAATGGCAGGTATTCAGCATCTCCTAGGATCAAGTCAACGTTCTGCTCGTAAGGAAGTGTCTTCTTCTTGGCCAGTGTTAGCATTGCTTTTGTCACATCAAGTCCAACAAAACGCGGCGCAACACTCTCCAGCATAGGAACAGCGTTTCTACCGGTTCCGACTCCAACTTCCAAAACCGATTTGTTCTCGAAGCCTGGCAGCGCTTCAAGTAATTCATTCAACACATGGTCTCCAAAACCTTGACTAGAGACCCACGTTCTACTTTTCTGCCTGTCATAATTCTTAGCTCTGGCCGAATAGTATTGTTGAATCGACTTCTTGTGGTCAATGCTTCCCATATACTCCACATTCAATCCGGCGTTCAGACTTTTAACTGACGTGTTGCCGTCCAGACGTCTCAACCCTGTATAGGTTATCCACTTCTCTTACCTCAAATCTCACGCCTAGCAATTCTTGGGCAAGCGACATGTTTGCCTGCAAATGGTCGGACAGCATACGCGTCAAGTATGTTGACTCACCCTTGGCTAAGGCCATATAAGGAATAAGCATGTCAGCTAGATGCATGTCAACAGTAGCACAACTTCGAATCTCTTCGCAAATTCTCTCAGCTGCCTCTTCCCCGATTGTCTCGCTTGGTTTTCCAAGCACGCCTATCGCATCTGCTCCTATCCTGATCCCCCCCGCTGACTCACTCCAAAGAACAATGGAGCTGCCCTTCTGTAACGGATTTGACATATCGTTTAGGATATGTATGTTGGCCTTGTACCCCATTCCGTCCAAGTAGTTCGTGGCTGCTCTTGCTTGACGCCCAGCTACATTTCTGTCAGCTAAGAAAGTGCATACCGAAATCCCTTCTACATCTTGTGGTCTATGGACGTGCTCAAGCTGCAATGGCGTGAGAAGGCTACAGGGCTCAACAGTCAGCGTCGCTTCTCCCATGCCTCTAGGATAATAGCCGTATCTATGGACAGTAAGAGAAGCTATCATCCCCATATGTTTCAGCATTGGTAGAAGAACGAAACGCAGATAGTTGATGGTTGGTGAGTTGGACACGTCCGTACCGCCTTTCGACACATGCAGCTGCACAGTTTGCTCACTGAAGGCGCATATTGGCAGAACTGTTAGCAAGAGCATCGGAATGCTTCCAGCAGTTCCGATTTCAGCCTCGATCTTCCCGCCCTTGATCTTCCTTGGAGTGAACCAAAGCTCACGTGAACCTAGTTTGGCCCCTTTTAGGTCCGCGCCACATAGCTTGGCAGCCACTAATACTGCCTCCAAATGCTGAGGCTTCAGTCCTGGTTCCGGGCGTCTCTCCCTAATGCTAAAGATATGGAGTGGTTCCCCCCGTATCGCTGACAGAGCGATAGATACCCTCAGAATAGTGCCGCTACCGCTTTTTTGACTCCCATCGACCTCGATCATGAAGCTGAGCCACCACTTTGCTGCCTAGAGAGGAGGAGTCAAAACAATTAATAAATGCGTTAGACATCTAGGATTTGAGGAGACAGGCTATGGGCGAGGACAAAGAGAAACTGGACAGCCTTACGAGACGAGTTGATGAACTTGTCATTATACTAAATGGAATCATGGAAGACTTGAGGCAAGTGTCAGCATCTCTCAAGTCCCTAGCAGTTACTCAGATCACTCAACCCATCACAATTATTCCATCAATGACTCAACCGTCACCATCATTGCCGCGAACCGCTGACAAATCAAAGGCCATAGAGGACATTAGGATGTCGTTTCCAGAAGACTTGGAGAATCTCCTGAGCTTCGAGGAAAAAGACGATTACGTCATCGTGAAACCAAGGCAATTTCTAGGCTCCGAGAATTTCGCAAAAATCGCTTCTGCAGTGAGGGGAATGGGTGGAGAATACGTGAGCGCAGGAAAAGCATCACATTTCAGAGTGCCTAGAAGGGCAGCCTCGAGCTAGCGTTGATCGGTATATCGTATTTCAAAGTCTCTGAAAATGCCTGAATATACCTCCCAAGAGACATCCACCCTTGCGACCCTAGCTCCTGGAGGACCCACCTTACAGAATGCTATAAGGTGCTCCACGTTCTCCTTTTCACCTTCAAGAACAGCTTCTAATCTGCCGTCATCTAGGTTGCGAACCCAACCAGTCACCATTTGCTTTCGGGCCTCAACGCTCATAGTTGTTCTGAAGAAGACTCCTTGAACACTGCCGCTCAAATACAGGTGCACTCTGACTTTCAGCAGACTCGCCTCACACAGATAGACAATGCAGAACTGAGCTCCAGAGTGCCCACTTTAACCTATCTCTCTCCGCCACGAATGTATGTTGCCTGAACAATGGTCTTAAGAATGCTCTCTACAGCACAAATATTGGAGATTTCACGTGCTTGATCAATATTGTGGGAAACTATTGGTCTATGCCTCGAGCTTCGCATCCTGCGAGAGCAGATTAGGACCAGTAAGTAGTGCAGCGGAGAGAATGGCCAAACTGCTGAAACTGAACGTTGAGGTAAAGAAGTTGCGGAAAAGATTTGTGCCGATTTACGTTTATTACAAAGAAGGTGGGGATGAGCCTATACCGATCTACTGCAATAAGGGCGAAGAGCCAAGCACAGATGAGGTCTATGCAGTTTTGAAGAATATGATGTTTGTTTTGTCATTCCATCCTAGACTTAGTGCCTTGAAACCAATCAGAAAAGAGGTCATGGAGCTTTCTTGAACTTAATGGCTTGATTTTCGAGAGTAATGTCATAGATTTGGTTTACGTCGAATTCTATACCTAGGCTCTCATACTCTTGTTCGGTCAAGAACAGAATTACCTTTGGAACCGAAAACTGCGTCTTTGTTTGAAAGACCGGCATCTGCTGCTGTAAAGCCTGTAAAACGTCTTGCACAACCTGCGCTTCCTCTGTCTGTG
>CAZDNV010000101.1:0-6548 GCA_964506875.1 uncultured Candidatus Bathyarchaeia archaeon | reverse complement strand
AACGGTTCAGATCTCTAATGGGCAGCAACTGATCAACTCCAAGTGATAAAGGCTCACGTGAATAATAATCATTTTCCGTGAATCAGTTGCGAAAGACGCGCGCATTTTCAAACCTGAGCTGAAAACCTGTCGTTTCTGATTTTGTTGATTATGCGTGGGTCTTTGCGTTTCTCACTTTTTTGACGAGTTGCGGCCGAACGCATCATCCTAGTCTTCTTCAAGGTCATGCATCGTGACGGGAGTATTTCAAAATTCTGCAATGCTATCGGCCAGCTTTTCAAAGGTGCTGATCAGTCACTGCAGCTGAATGATGCAATGCAGAGTTGCAGAAGAAACAGAAGTGAGGTTTTTACGTGCCCTATTTCCTCTACTCTTCAAGGCTCAGGTAGAGAAATGGCCAACTCATCGTGTTTTGTCTTAACTGAGACCATCAGAAAGACATTGGAATGGAAAGGCAAGACCCTAGTCTGTGATCGATGTGGGCTGGATCTTGATTCTGGACAGCGTATCGTTAGGGCAGGGACAGGGAAAAGCAAATACTTTCACAAATCCTGCTATGATGAAATGTTTCTAGATGCCTAGAGAAAGCTTACTGAGAATTCACGGAAAAGTTAAAATCCTTGCTTTCGCAATAGAATTAGGCGAGAATGGTAGAGACTAATACACCATAAGTCTTATTCCCTTCGCGCACCTTTCTCTTCATGGCGCGGAGAATGTCCTACCATTCTCCTAAACAACTTTAGAATCCTTACGATGGTGAGTCGCCTAATTAACGCTTGTGGAGGAATCTTCTACTATGTCAGTGTCAACGAGCGCTGAAAGCATCTTGGAAGGTGGGCCCGCCCGGATTCGAACCGGGGATCTTCGCCGCTTCCTCCAGCATGCCTTGACACGCCAAGTGAGGGCGACGTCCTGACCGACTAGACCACGAGCCCATTCTATCTCTTTGTAGAAGCAGCTTCTTCCATTCTCATGGCCTTTGCTGCAGGATTTGGAATAGATATCTCGACTTCATAAAGTCTTTCCCTAACGAAGCAAAGCTCTTAGGCAAGTGAGTTGACTTGGGAATTCAGAAGAACAATGAACCTGAAAAGAACCAACGAACTGAAAAGTATTTATTGGCGTTGTGTTTTCTAGCTTTCGCTCTCATTGGCTATATTCTGACACATTACTTTCGATTTTGACAAGCTCCTCATCCAATCACGTTGCACGCTGATTCAACGCATACTGCTTTCTCTTCTCATGCAAAAACCCTGAAACCGCCAACCTGTCTTGCCTGGCATAATCTGCTTCTTCCTTTCCATCTTAGCACTGGTTGCGCAATGATTTTCTCTCTCGGTTTGCGCGCGCATATGGTATTAGTGTTGGTTCTGGCTTATTGGAGTGATACCCTCCATAGCGAGCGGGTTTCGAACCCCATACAAGATGGAAGCTTCCGCGACCTCCTTTTATGCGTTCTGGAATGACGCAAAGGTTTAAATAACTGCGTTACACATTACAAGTTACACGTTACAGTTGGCATGATGAGGTGAAAACACGTGGGGAAAGAAAAAAAGAAAGAAGACATCAGCAGGATTGATGACGCGCAGAAGAAAGCCACGATGATGGTTTGCTGCCCTGATGGTGAGAGCAAAGTTGTGTCCTCCCAACTGAAAGACGAGATTCTGATGAAACTGGGATGTGGGCTTGGAGATCGAGGCAACGTCGTCATGACAAGATTGGATGATGCGGATCTGAAGCAAATCGACGCACTCGTCGAGGTTGAAGCTTTCAAGAGCAGATCAGAAGCTGCAGCCTTCTTCATTAGACAAGGGATGCTTGCTCGGAAAGATCTCTTTGATAAGGTCATGGCAACAGTGGAGAAGATTAGGGGACTCAAGGAGCAGGCCAAGAGAGAACTCAGCGAAAAGCAACACTGATTCGGAGGTGATAACTTGACTGAAGAAGAACAGAGAAGAGGTGTGCGCGAAGGCTACGCCAGAATAGCGGTGAAACAGGACTCTAGTTGCGGCTGCGGCACGTCTCACGAAGACAGCAAGAAAATGGGCTATTCCGAAGAAGACCTCGAAGCCGTTCCACAAGGCGCGAACATGGGTTTAGGTTGCGGAAATCCAGTTGCGTTGGCTTCTCTAAAAGAAGGAGAGGTTATCGTTGATCTAGGTTCAGGCGGTGGGTTCGATTGCTTTTTGGCTGCCGCGAGGGTTGGGAAGAAAGGCAAGATAATCGGTGTTGACATGACGCCCGAAATGGTAGATAAAGCGCGACAAAATGCCAGAAAAAGCAAATATGAAAACGTTGAGTTCAGACTTGGCGAAATCGAGAACCTCCCCGTTGCAGACAATACTGCAGACGTAATCATTTCAAACTGCGTGGTCAATCTGGCACCAGACAAGAGAAGGGTCTTTGAAGAAGCGTTCAGAGTACTCAAGCCCGGAGGAAGACTGATGATATCAGATCTGGTGTTGCTGAAAGAACTCCCTGAGACGATGAAGCAAGGAATGAATCCAACAAGCTGCGTTGCCGGTGCAATGATGAAGGACAAATACGTAGAGACAATAAAGGCAGTAGGATTTGAAAACGTGAGAATAATCCATGAAAAGGGATACTGCTCTGAGGATTTTTCAGATGATCCCGATGCAGAAGTCTTAGCCTTCAATCCAAAGACAAATGTTAACGAAACTAAGAAAGTGTCCGAACTGGACGAAAAAGCAAAGCAAAGGCTGAAAGAAACTCTGGAGACAATAATGAGCGTTAACGTTTCAGCGATCAAGCCTTGAAGACGTAACCAAAATACCTGACCTACGGCGCAGACGTATCCAAATCCGTATGAATGGCACTGGGGATCAGGCTTAAACCTTAGCCTAAATCCTCAGGAATCATCCCCACAATAGCAAATACATCAGTCATTCTCCCCTTTTTCGGAAACACATCCTGCACGTTAACCCTATTCAGAAGCTCAGAAAGGCATTTATGCACAACAATCGCCCAATGTGACGATTGATGTGGAGGTTGCGGATTGAGCATTGAACTTCCTGAAGCCAAGATTCTTGCAGTACAGATGAGTAAGGAGCTTCTGGGCAAGCGCATAAAGACATATCATCTGAAAGACTACGAGAGACTGCAAAGAATAGGCTTCCTCAACAAAGACATCAAATCCTTCGATCAGCTTGTTAACGGAAAAATTGAATCTGTCGTTTCTAGGGGCAATGCTATACGAGTGAAGCTCAACAATGGAGCGAACCTTATTCTCAGCCCTGAATACGGCGGCGAGATACGTTATTACACAAATGAAACAGCGACCCCAGAGAAGTTCCACTTAAGAGTTGATTTCAGCGATGACACAACGTTGACGGTGAGACTGACTAGCATGGGTGGGATCTACATGATGAAGAACAGCGAACTAATGCGTTCATACATATTCAAACGAGACTTCAATCCTGAAGTGCTCTCGCCTATAGATGAGAAATTCACTTTTGAACGCTTTTCAAAACTCTTGACTGACAATAACAGGGCGCTCAAGTCAGTGCTCGTAGGAAAAGACGCTGTTGTCGTAGGGCTGAGCAACAGTGCTTTCCAAGACATTCTGTACAACGCTAGGCTTCACCCAAAAAGAAAGGCCTCAGAACTGAATATGGCTGAGAGACGAGCCCTTTATGATGCCGTCAAGCATGTGCTTAAAGAGAGAATTCGGTTGAACGGAAAAGACCAGTTCTCAGATCTTTATGGGAACCGAGGCTGCTACACGCCAGCCATGGGTCCAAACATGAAACAACAGAACTGCCCAGTATGTGGGACAACCATAGAGAAATCGAGTATTGGAGGAGGTTGCGTATTCTTCTGCCCAAAGTGTCAAGCATAGAGAGCAAAGAAGCGCAGAGGCTGATTGGTCAAGTCGCTGGGCAGAGTTACATTAGCTATTTATTGTAAGCATGGACATATTTAGTCCTCACCTAGCTAAGTGGGATGGATCGGTTGAAGAGGCTGCACAAACTACCACATAGGGTATGCGAATCAACATGTTATGTTAACGGACTAGAAGATCTGGTAACCTGGAAGGGGGCCGACTACACTGATTACCTTCTTTCGGTTATTGGCGGAATGGCTGGTTTCACGTATCTTCGTTTCAAGAGTGCTGATCCGCCGTATATGGTGTATTGGGGGGCAAGTCCCAAATACCTGATGAGAGATCTTGCCAAGATCATTGGTTTCAAGGAGACCGTGATTGAAGGAAGAACGTTCAAGAATATGTTGCCAAGATTGAAGCAATTCATCGACAGCGGGCAACCCGTGATCGCAGGAGCCCTTGACATGTACTATCTTCACTATTATCCTGACCTTTACGAGAAACTCCACGTTCTCATCCACTATGTTCTTGTCGTTGGATACGATGATGACGAACGAACCGTCTTTGTACATGATTGCAGCCACAAAAATGTGCAGAAAATACCTTATGACGAGTTTGAAAAGTCTCTAGAGGTAAACGTTCATGGAATGAGCAAGAGAAACACGATAAGAGCATTTGACTTGCCGGAGAGAATACCGTCTGAACTCGAGGTCGCCAAGAAGGGTTTCTCGTACAAGGCTCAGCGATTCTTGAACCCTCCCGTGAAGCTTTTCGGAATTCCTGCAATGCGTAAGCTGGCTAATGAGATTTTTCAATGGGACGACAGAAAGTGCTTTGAGCACATGGTCACATACGCGACTACGCCTCCACTATTACCCAAAACCTTTGAGAAAAGCCATGGAATGAGGCATTGGCAAGCAGATCTGCTCAGTGCTTTGGGGAGCAAGTATGGCGTAGGCAGCTGGACCGCGGCATCGACTCTGTTCAAGCAATCTGGAGAAAAGATCATGAAACTCTGCGAAGCAGCCTTGAGGCAGAACAAGCAAGAAGTGTCCGATTCTTTGTTAGAAATAGCAGAAACCGAAGAACAAGCATACATGCTGCTCAAGCGCGCATAGAACCCCTAGCATCTCACCCGCCATGGGAATCGACAAGGAATGCACACTGCAGCTCATCAAGACAGAATTGCTCATTGGCAAGAATGAAGACGTAGCCCGCAATGCCTGCGTGCAGCGGCTGCTAAGTGGGCTGGGAGAGACTCGAAATCACGCCATATGGTGAAATCTCCCGCAATTCCCCTTTCTCTATCTCTTGTGTTTGGGTTCGAAAACAATAAATGCGCGAATGCCCGATTCGCGCTGGAAGAAAAGTGTGACCTATGGAAACTTCGGCTAACGAAAAAACGTTCAGACGATATTTGTCCTTTCTTTTCGGGCAGCAGCTTTCGCTGCTTGGTTCATCAATCGCGCAGTTCGTGATTATCTGGTGGATAACTATCGTGACAGGAAATCCGGTCTACTTGTCAATTGCAGCCATTGCAGGCTTTGCTCCTATGATAGCTCTGGCTCCTCTTGCGGGTGTGCTTGTGGATCGGTTGAATCGGAAGAATGTTATCATTTTGGCCGATTCTTGTCAAGCATTCGCCACGATAGGATTAATCATGCTTTTCTGGTTAGGTTTGGCCTCGATATACGTCGTTCTTGGATTTCTGACTGTTCGCGGTATCTGCCAGGCCTTTCATTCACCTACTGTATCCGCGATTTTACCCTCGATGGTTCCTAAAGATAGGCTAAGTCGGATTAACGGTCTTGAATACGTGCTGAGTGGGGTCGTTCAGCTGGGTGGACCTGTAATCGCGGCGCTTTTGCTTGCCTTTGTCGGAATAGACCAAGTCTTGTGGATCGATCCATTCACCTTTGTGATTGCCGTCACAATCCTGATGTTTGTCAAGATTCCGTCTGTAAGTGTGAGCCATGGAGAATCATCTTTCAAGAAGGATTTTCTTGAAGGGCTTGCTTATGTGAAGAGCGCACGAGGACTGTTGCCACTTATTTTCCTTGCCACAGCTTTGAATTTCCTTCTTGTGCCCTTTTCCACCTTGCTTCCTTTTTATGTGAAATTTGATCATCTTGGGGAAGTTGCAGACTTGGCTCTGATTGAGGCGTTCCTTCAAGCAGGGGTTCTTGCAGGGGGTGCGCTGATGCTGCTGTCAAGAGGTTTCAAGAGAAAGATAGCCGCATTCATCTGCTCAATTCTGATCTCTTTAGTGGGGTATGCACTTATTTCCTTCACTCCCACGGGATTTTTCTGGTTCATGGCGGTTGCAGTACTCATCCACGCTCTTCCTGTCCCAGTGGCTAATGTTTCGGTTAGAACGATACTTCAGACTGTGGTTCCTCTGGAACTCCAAGGTAGAGTGAGCTCCGTTGTAATCTCGTTAGCATCGCTTGCAACGCCACTCGGAATGATCTTATCTGGCGTGCTGGCGAGCTCTGTGGGAACTGCGAACCTCTTCTTGGGATGCGCCTTAATCGGGATTTTGATAACAGCTCCATCATGGTTTCTCACAGACATCAGACGCGTTGAGAACATGCAGTAAAACACGGTTTCTCCAGGCAACCCTTCACCGTGAAAGAACCTGCGACAAGAACCACTAGCGCGCACTAGTCCATCCACATGAAGACTTCCTGCAACTCACAAGACC
>CAZDNV010000100.1:3910-6588 GCA_964506875.1 uncultured Candidatus Bathyarchaeia archaeon | reverse complement strand
TGTTATCTTCTGGATCCACAACTACCTTGATCTGGTGCCCGCCGTAGGGTGTGGGATGCCAAAGGATCGAAGCTGCTTTGCTGTTGCCGCCTGCAACTGCCGATATTGTGCTGTTCTGGATCGGATTGGCATCGCAGTAGAATGGAACAAGGATGTTTTGGGCTTCCTGGGTGCCAACGTTGTGGATTCTTGCTGTCACGTTCACCGTATCATGGTCAATAGGGTCTGGAGGCACAAATGAAATGTCCCTTGATGCCACCGTCAAATCCACTCCTTCCTGCTGCAAAACCTGAAGAGAGGTTTCGTTGCTTGCTGAGAAAGTGTGGTCCGAGACGGTAACGACGATCGTGTAGCTTCCAGGACCATACGGGGCGGTGATGCCCTTCGTGTAACTGCCATCAGCCGTGGTGTGCATCTTGTCTTCGCTGACTCCCACAATCGTTATGGTGACGTCAGCGCCTGCAACAGCCTCGCCTGCGCCGTAAGTCGTGTTGTAGACGGCGTTTCCAAAAACGTTTACGGTGGCACCGGCGTAGGTTACGTTTGGATTAGCGTTTATTGTGACTATTATTGCGCCGTAGCTTGGGATTTCACCCACAGGCAGTGAACGTGTAGCCACATTATTGTTTTCATCAGTCTCATTGATCAGATTGCAGGGATCAACACTGACTTTCATAAGATGATAGCCCTCGCCTACAGCAGTCCAGTCAACGGAAACTGCGACGTGCGAGTTGTAGGAGATTGAGGAGATCTGCTGTTCGCCAATAGAGCTGTTCCCGTCAAGGAATCTGACTGTGACATTATCTGCGCTCTGACCTCCAGTGTTGTAGACGGTTGCGGAGATAGTGACTGTCTCACCTCCTGTTGGATTCTCATCTGAAAAGACGATGTCGGGTGAAACCACAGAAAGATCCACTCCCACATTCGATGCAAAGCTGATCGTGCTGGAGGCGCCCATGTTGCCGAAAGTGTCGTTTGCGAAAACTGTCAGGCTGTGCTGCCCATTGGACAATCCTGACAAAGTTGTGTTGCCCGCGATCGTTACGTTTTCTTGGCCGTCCAGTTCATAGCCCTTCCAGGAAGCTGATTCATTCAACGTGAACGATAATGGAATGCTGCTTACAGTGTAGGTGAGATTCTGAGGAGACAGCACGTTTAATGCCGGCGGGATCGTATCGGGAAGAAACTGGTAGAGGCTATTGTACGCTGGTATAACTATCTTTGTGCGAGAAGGCCCAACAATTACGTAGGTTCGCGGGTCAGGCCACTGCGCAAAAGTCGAAATGTCAAGCCAGCTTTCCAGCATTTCACCGTGAGGTTCAGCTAGCACTTCAAACTCTAGCCATGCAAGGGTTCCTTCGCCAGGGGATCTGAAGGGACCTGAGCCTGCCCATGATTCTGCGAAGTCTACCCGATTGTGTGTGGAGTTCAGTGGCGCATATGCTGGTGGAGTGGGGATTGTGCTTATGTTTTCAAAGAACTGGCTCTTTAACCCGGCTGTGTAACCGCATCTGGTTGCGTTCAACTGAGCTTTGTCATACAGCATTCTGAATTGCCAGGCACCACACTCAATATCCAGTCTTATGCATACTGTGACGTTGAATCGATAGCCAATCCGCTGTTCAGGCTCATATTGAGATAAGTGCGTGACCGACGGTTCAATCCACAGGGCATTACCATTAAGAAGTTGATTCTGAGAGCTAACACACGCTGAAAGCATGCTTAGCATAATAAGAGCTAGGAGCAATCCGGAAACAACCTTCTTGGACATTCCTTTTCCTCCTCAAGTAATTGGTTTAATCAATAAATAACATTTGTGGAAAGAACTATGCCCAAAGAGACTTGGGCTAGGGGTTTTCCTGTTCGCCAAAGTGTATGGCAGCTGTGAAGATGTCATCGACGCCTACGTAATTGTCCCCGTTGACGTCGTACTTGGCGTCCCAGAAAGGATGCCACGGTTCCTCCCCAAAGTGCAAGGCCATCTCGAAGATGTCATCTATCCCAACATAGCCGTCTCCGTTTATGTCTCCAGGAATGCCAACGTAAGCCGTTCCCGCAATGCAAGTATTGTCTGAGACGTCGGTTTCTCCTGAAACATTGTCTGCTACGACGCTTAGGGTATAGTCGCCGTAGGAAAAGCCTGTGGTGTCCCAGGTGGAGTTCAGAATGGTAGAGCTTCTGCCGGGCAAAGTGATTGTGAGCGTTTGGATGGCTGTGGTGTTGGCGTAGGCTGTCACGTTGAAGGTTTCAGTGCTGTTGCCATAGTTCATGACGAAAACGTTAAAGTCCAATGGAAAACCTTGCCCAACGACCGTTTTCAAGGGAAGAATTATGATTGGCAGCCAATCAAAATAGACTCTGCTGATGTATGTTATTCCGATGTCGTGCTGGGGCCACGGAAAAGGCTTCATAAGCGGATAACCATCACTGTTGTCTAGATCAATAACGTACGATGTATCCCCTATGCCGTCACTACCAATTTCATTCTGATGTGGACCGCCGTACAAATCCACGCCAGCATAGTCACTCCAGTAGTTACCGCCAGAAGGGTAGCTGTCATCCCAAAGATTGACCTCCCCACCGAAGAGAGACACTTGATAGGTGTTGTCTATGAAGTTGTTGTGGAAAAACCAGTTGCCAGAAGAAGAATCGAGCCAGATACCAAACTCGTTGTTTGC
>CAZDNV010000100.1:0-3810 GCA_964506875.1 uncultured Candidatus Bathyarchaeia archaeon | reverse complement strand
TACAGCATTTCCGCTCACACTATTATTAGAAGAAGAATCGAGCCAGATACCAAACTCGTTGTTTGCTACAGCATTTCCGCTCACACTATTATTAGAAGAAGAATCGAGCCAGATACCAAACCAGTCGTTTGCTGTTATGTTGTTTCCTGAGATTGTGGTGTTGTTTGTTGCCCGCAATTGAACTCCGATGGAAGTGTTGGATAGGTTGAGGTTTTCCACGGTTATGTTGTTGCATTTGACAAGTATGACTTGCCCAGCGTCCTCAACCGTGTAGTCTAACACTTCCTCAAGATACACTAAGGGCTTGCCGTTCACCAAGTTACCAGCCACCACATTCCCATAGGAATCAAACACCTGTAAGCCATCATTAACAAACGAGTTCCCGCTCACACTAGTATTAGAAGAATGATAGAGCCAGAGGCCCTCCCCGCCGTTTGCTGTTATGTTGTTTCCGCTCGCACTATTATCAGAAGAAGAAGAGAGGTAGATGCCATACCCATTGTTTGCCGTTACGTTGTTTCCGCTCACGCAGTTATTAGAAGAAGAATAGAGCCAGATACCAACCCAGTTATTTGCTACGTTGTTTCCGCCCACGCTATTATTAGAAGAAGAACCGAGCCAGAAGCCATAACTATTATTTACTACAGTGTTTCCGCTCACACTGTTATTAGAAGAAGAATAGAGCGTGATGCCAGCCCAGTTGTTTGCTACAGCATTTCCACTCACACTGTTATTACAGGAAGAATAGAGCCCGATGCCATCCGAGTTGTTTGCTGTTACGTTGTTTCTGCTCACGCTACTATTAGAAGAAGAATCGAGACAGATGCCAGCCCCATTATTTGCCACGGCATTTCCGCTCACGCTATTATTGGAGGAATACTCGAGCCAGATGCCATACTCGTTGTTTGCTGTTACGTTGTTTCCAGAAACAATGTTGCTAGAAGAATAACGGAGACCGACGCCCAAACGGTTGTTTGCTGTTATGTTGTTTCCAGAAACAGTGACATTAGAAGAGAAGCCGAGATGGATGCCATACTCGTTGTTTGTTATGTTGTTGCTGGAAATAATGCTATTGGAACCCTCGAAGAGAGTGACACCTTCGTCGTTTGCTGTTATGTTGTTTCCAGAAACAGTGACATTAGAAGAAGAAAAGAGACAGACACCAAATTCGTTGTTTGCTATATTGTTTCCAGAAACAGTGTTGTGATTGCATGAGGAAAGGAGATACACACCGTAACGACAGCCTGCCCCCTCATGGTGGCTGTCTATAATGCTGTTTCCAGAGATCGTGTTGTTTGAAGTGTGATCAAGCACGATGCCCTCGTACGCAGCTATTCTGTTTCCAGTAATGGTGCTATCAGAAATATAAGGAGAACCAGCGACACCATATAGAAAGACGCCGCAGTTGAAGCCTGCGATTTGTGTGTTCTTGACTGTCACGTTTGTTCTTCCGGTCAGGTCTATTCCTGTCCCGCTTCCTCCGCCTTGAAGCGTGTAGTTCGCCCCATTCAAAACGATGTTGTCTCTCTCAATTACCATTCCATTGGCATCGCTGGTGATGTTGCCAGTTAAGGTGTATGTAATATTGTCTGCGGTGTAGATGGGCGCTGATGGCGGGTCTATGCTTCCGTCAGCTCTAATGTAGATGGTTTCGCTCCAAGCATAATCGGACTTGGCAGGTTGAACGTTAAACGCCATCGTCAACATGCTGGTCAATAATAGTGTGAGGATCAGTGCTGAAACTGTCTTCTCCATAAGCAGTGTTCTCCCTTCTCATGTACAATCACCTATCAGACTCTAATCGATTTAGGTTTTGTGGAAACGTCTTCTAGAGCATCGTAACCAACCCTCTTGGCATTGAAAAGTATCATATGCAACATGATATTCAAGAGGTGAGAGCAAAATCGCTTTGTTGTTGATCGGTATTCATAGGCGTCAAGCACTTGTCTGCATCATTTCACTAGGAGCATCATAGGGCGTCAATGTTGTGGATAGAAAAAGAGGGTTTGTGGGATGCTTTTTGGTTATGTCGGGCTCTTCCCGTTTTTGCCGCCGCCCTGGCTAGGGAGAAGCACCTTGATCGCGTCGCTTCCACTGAACTCTGTTCCGTCGTCAAGTTTGCCGGTTAAGGTTAGGGTTACGCAGCCAGCCTTGATGCCTCTGGAGAGTATGTAGTCTTGCACTGCCGCCCTGTCAAACTTCACCATCAAATCTGTAACACCATCATTTCATAGTCACCAATTGCTGTAGGCTTAGGTTCTGCGGGAACAGTGTCGTTGAGCATTATTGAAGAAACACTAATGTCATTTACATCGTAGCCTTCAGGAAGCTCAACATAGCAAGTAATCCAGTTACCTTGGCTTTTCAGGTTCAGCGTCATGGGATCTACATGTATTCGCGCCTCTACAGAAAGCATTGAGGTGGCAAGTCCTATCCTATAGATGTACGCTGACTCAACAGGGCACCCCGCGTAAAACATCAGCAGGCTACTCTGCATTTGCACAACGCTGCCCACCCAAGCATGCCTTGAGTCCCACGACCCGGCTAGTCCAGGTTCAAGCACAGGATTCCCATAATACTTTGACCACGAAAAGCCGTCAGGTGACGTTGCGATCCCAGTGCTAAGTCTTTCCGAATAATCCACACCAGAGTACCACATTACGTAGCTGCTTCCATTCGTGAGAACAGGCCCTGGCCATACCCAGTGGCTGTCCCAACCGCTTCCCGGAGTCAGCACGGGGTCACTGGGGTACTTGGTCCAGGAGACTCCGTCAGTTGAAGTCGCAACACCTACCTTTTGAGGGGCATCACGGAACTGCTGGGCCCCATACCACGCTATGTAATGTATGCCATTGAAAATCAGCGAGATGTCTGTAATGTCCCAGTCATCCCATCCGCCATTTCCCCCTGGAACCATAACCGGGTTTCCCGGATGTTTAGTCCAATATATTCCATCATAGGAAGTCGCATAGCCGAGGCTGGACCAAGGCCCCGACTCCGTAACGCCTGTGTACCACATTCTGTATGTCGTTCCATCTTTCAAAACAACAGGTGTGGAAACGTCTTTGTCTTCCCAGGAGCCAGGTGCCCCTACATCCAGCACCAAGCCATATGTAATCCAGTGAACTGCGTCAGTCGAGTTTGCGTAGTATATTCTCGCTCCATGGTGGTTAGGGTCAGTCTCCTGCCATCCATTATACCACATCTGGAAAACTGAGCCATCATAAATCACCCATGGCTCGTAGACACGCGTGGCTGTGATGTCCTCGATTCCCATGTTCAACGGGTTTCCCGAATACTTTATCCATTCAACTCCAGCGTCAGATGTCAGAATTGCGGCTCGAGTTATTGAAGACGAAGCGACCAAAACCCCAACCAAGAGAACTAGCTCAATGGCTTTTGGTTTTTTCATTTTCCCTTTCTCCTTTCACTTTGCAGAATCAGCTAGCGACAGCTGTATGAGTGCTTTATGAAAGCATCTTCTATTCGCATCGGAAAGCCTCAGATGTAGCCTACAAAGCATCAAATGCAACGTTTCTGGCCAGCCAGATAAATGCCCACACCCTGTCAACGACCCCAGACAAGGAAGTGACTACCTTATCACGTATCATTTGATCAGATCACGCATTCGGCAAAAACGGAAAAAAGGAG
The DNA here is from genome assembly GCA_964506875.1 of uncultured Candidatus Bathyarchaeia archaeon. Taxonomy (GTDB): domain Archaea; phylum Thermoproteota; class Bathyarchaeia; order Bathyarchaeales; family Bathycorpusculaceae; genus CAZDNV01. Next base: position 159 of record CAZDNV010000100.1, on the reverse strand, counting down.
GGGGTGCGGGAGACGTCTCTATCACTGTCAGATGCGAAATAGTCCCGTAGTTTTTTGAATGAATATCCCACATCTTAGTAGGATTTAATATCTTTGAGCTAGCAAGGCTAGTGAGAATAGTTGGAATGCTGTTGCAGACGAAGTTCTGCTTGTTTTGGA
>CAZDNV010000099.1:0-6600 GCA_964506875.1 uncultured Candidatus Bathyarchaeia archaeon | reverse complement strand
ATCTGAATCGGATCCGGCTCAATTCGTTCCAGAATGAACGGAATAAATGCCCGTCCTTCAATGATTTCAACCGTCACGGGGCTGACGTCACTTCCCCGCTTACGCGGATCGGGGAATATCCTCATTCCTTCGTCAAGGGCGGCTCGATCAATGAGGCGCTGGCGACGAAGCTCATTCCGCGCCTGGAGTTCGTTAACGACGTCGCTAATGCTACAGACGAAATAGATCTCCTGGTCTGGGGCGTCCGGGCTTTAAGGGGCTAAAATGCTCAAAGGGCTGGCTGACCTTTTAGACGCTATTTTTCGGCCGATAAACGCCCTTTTCACCGTCGGAACGGGATCGGCGCCGCCGATCCAGGGCGGGAATGTGCTTCCGGATCAATCTGGGCATATAGAGCTCGGAGGCGTGACGGGAAGGGGGTTGCTGGTGGATCGGCTCCCGGCCTGGGCTGAAATCGGCGCTCCGACGCTTCTCGAGCGTCTGCGCGTTCCGGCCGTGGCTTATTCGAAGCCGGCCGGGCCGGCGCCGATAGATACGTCGGTGAACGAGGTTCGGAAACCTTTGAATCTCGAGGAGGCGGCTTGGCGCGCTTCGTCGTGAGGTGAAAAATGGGACTCTTTGATGGCTTGACGGCTGGCTTATCGAATCCGACGGTTAAGACGGCTATTGCCGAGGGCGTCGCGGCTCAGAATAAAAAAAAGCTGATGATCGCGTTGATCGCCTTCGGCGTCGTCGGTCTTTTCTTTTTGCTGAAGCGGAGGCGCTAGGTGGGGCTCGATCTCGGGCCGCTGGTCCGGGCCGTTGTGGATCTCGGCTCGGATTCATATGAGAAGCGCGTCCGGCGGCTGATCTGGCTCGGCGCGGTATTGGCGCTGGCCTTAATCTTGCTTTTCAAAATGAGGCTAAAATGGCTGACGTAAAATTAGGCTCGAAGGAATGGTTCGGCGGCTTGGCCGGTCAGCTGGCTAATGCGGGGATGACTTTTTTAACGAATACGCTCACGACGAAAAAAACAGCGGCCGCGCCGGCGTCTGATTCGGCGTCGAGCGTCGGGAGCTTCTCCGGGTTTATGAAGATTATCCCCTATGCCGTGATCGGCGCTATCGTCTTGATCTTCGTTTTGGTGATCCGGAAAAGGTAATGTTCAAGTCTATCGGTCTGTCAATCGGCGCCTTTTTTTCTAATCCGTTTAAGTTCGTCGGGGATCCAGCGAATACGATCATCGAATATCAGACTAAAAAAATGGTGGCCGAAGGAAAGACAGCGGATCAGATCGAGGAGGAGCTGAAAACGGTTGGTATGCTGAAAGGCGCCGGCCCGGTCAAGGTCGTGATTGATACGGTAGCCGCGACGCTCGAGCTGCTGTTGCGGTATCTCCCGCTGATCCTCCTGGGCCTGGTCCTGGTGATTGCCTTGAATTATGCTCGAGCTTTTAAGGTCGTGAAATGAGCGAAACGCTTTTTTTGAAGCTTCTACCGGCCGTTTATCTTTTGCTGATCCCGGCTATTTGGGGCGTCGTTCGGCTTTATCGCTCCGTTTCAATGATAAAAGTTTACGTTCGCCAGATATGCGACAAGATGGAAATAACCTGCGGGAAGGATCTTGATTAATGCCTCCCATAGCCGCCGCTATCGTCGCCGTCCTGCTGGGGCTGCTGGTGCTCCTGGGGCTGGCTAAAAAGGCCCAGGGCGCCGGCCAGGGTGACGCAGGAGGGGCTTCCGGGACGGGGCCGGCCAGCTGGCCTTATTCGGACCTGATCGGCCGCTGGTCGTCGTTCTACGGCGTCGAGCCAGAGCTTGTCGCGGCTCATATGAAGGTTGAAAGTAATGGGAATCCTAACGCCATAAATACGGAGGATCCGGCGCTTGACTACGATTCGAGTTATGGGCTGATGCAGGTCCAGCTTGCCGTCGCCCAGGACTTCGGGGCCGTCAAGGATTATAAGCACGCGACGCCGGCCGAGATCGCGTGGCTGATGGTCCCTTCGAATAATGTTAAGGTTGGAGCGTGGAATATCGAGCGCTGGCAATCGCGCTATGCTTGGGAAACGGCCGTCCAGATGTATAACGTCGGAGAACGCGGATTTTTAAACGGCCGCCGGAATACGTCTTATTTAAACAAGGTCCGGGAGGCTTATAATGGCTATTCAACGCGTTGAGCCTAAGGGTGAAAATTTTTCCGTTGCCGTTGGCATAGGCTTGACGGCGCTTCTCTATGAATATTATGTCCCGGCTCGGTTGGCCTGGAGGCTTTCCAAGTTCGGGAATTATCTCGGGACCGTTACGGCCTGGGGCGTGGCTTATTGGGAAATTCGGGTTAATGGCGTCCTTGTCCCTGGTGGTCAGATATTAGATCAGGTCGGCTACGCGGCGCAGCGGGAATTTTTAACGAAGATTTATGCGGCGTCGGGGGATCACGTTGAAATATATGGGATTAATCCGACGGCGGCTATTCTCGATATGGGCGTAAGCCTGGGCTGGGATCTCGAGTATGGGAGTTGACGCTGATGGGAGCCCAGGTCGGGATTCTGTCGCTTTCGCAGCTTCAGCTTCACGATCATTATAATTTTAATTCTGGCGGTCCTATCTTATCAATAGCTCGGCTGGCGTCAGCTAGCATAAAAATAAATCACGCCGCCGCCGTCGTCGAGGCCGGGACGACGCAGGTCGCTGTTAAGCGGATCCTGATACTCGAGGACTCCCCCGGAACGTGCGATATAAACGTCACGATATTTAATACGCTTGGGGCGGGAACTGCTAATGCTCGGGTCCATATTCTCCGGGCCGGCGCCGTGATATGGTCCGGGTTGCTTCGGAATGAGGTGGCCGGGCCGAATGATTACACGGACGCCGGCGTTGCCGTGGATCTCCTGGCCGGCGATATAATTGAACTCCGGGCTTCGAGGACCGGCGCGACGACTTGCGAGGTGTCAAATTTTCAAATTTGTTATGATGGCTATGTTTCGACTATTACGCGGCGCGCCCTGAACGCGGCCTTGCTCTTAACGGCTGCCTCCGATATCCTGTATCAGTTCACGCTATGAGGAAATAATGCCTGGTCAAAGCCCGTTCGCCTGCGATAATATAAGTCCGCCTCACGACGGCTATTATTCGAAGGAGGGTCATACTCATCCGGGCGGCGCCGGCGGGTATGTCCTCCCGGTCCAGGCGTTGACAAGCTCCCCGACAGATTCGCAGACGGTCTATTTCGGGAATCTCCCAAAGGTTCCTCAAACATCCGCGGATCGCTCCAAGGTCAGGATCCCCAAGGCCGGAACGATAAAACGGGCGTTTATCTATTGCTACTCGGGAACGGCGGGGACAGCTGAAAGCTGGTCGCTTTATATCCGGCTCAATAACTCCTCCGACACGCTCATTAAGACTTTGGGCGTTTCCGCGTCCGAAAGGATCTTCGATAACGACGCTCTGAATATCGCGGTTTCGGCGGGAGATTATATCGAGATCAAGGGCGTTCAACCGCTTTGGGCTACGAATCCCTTGACGACGATCTACGGCGGTTATCTCTTTATAGAATAGGTGAAATATGGGCGCTCAAGTAGGAATCTTCGGAAATAAACAAGAGTGCTTCGGGATCTCTCCGACGCTTTCCGGGCTAACGCTTTTAAATAGTGGGAGGAATTTAAAGACGGGCTGGAATTTCGAAGATTTTATCTCGGCCCCTGTAAATTCGGCTGAATGGGGAGGGATATGGATAACGTATTTTAACGGGGCCGGGGCTATCGTCCAGGGATCAGCTGGAACGACGTTAAGGCCTGGCCTAGCTGTCCTAGGGACAGGAACGACTAACGCAGGGCTGGCTTCCCTTTTATCAAATTATACTTTTGCGAGATCGGCTTTCGCTTTTAATGCTGGACAATATACTTTTGAAACGGACGTTTATCTCCCCGTCCTTTCTGACGCCGTGGAAGAATATGTTATGAAAATTGGCTGGTCTGACGTTATCCTAGCGGCGGCCGTGGACGGAGTTTATTTTGCTTATGATCGGACGGCTAATGTTAATTGGCTCTGCGTCACGGCTAATAATTCCGTGAGGACTACGGCTGATTCGGGGATCGCCGTAGCAGCCGGGGCTTGGATCAGATTAAAGATCGTCATAAATTATGCCGGAACGTCGGTGAGATTTTATATTAATGATGTTCTTGTCGTGACGACGACGACGAATATCCCAACCGGGGACGCCCGGATAACGTCCCTAATGATGGCTATCCAGAAAACAGTTGGGATCACGGATAGAGTTTTCTATTCTGATTGGACTTGGCTACATTATGACCTTTCGGCTTCGAGGTAAAAAAAATGAAAAAATTTTATTGGATTATTGCTATTGGGGTTATCGTTTATATTGCTTTTCGCTATGTCCCGCTTAAGGGCGGGAAGATCTTGGACGTAACGTATAAGGCTCCGAGGTATTAATGAAAAGATTAGTCGTCGTATTACTCTTGGCCGCGGCCTTAGCTGTTCCGTCGGCGGCTTCGGACAAGATCCCGCGCTTCACGCTTTCTGCCGCCGTCATAGGGCTAGGCCTGGCCGACACGATGTTGACCTGGCACGGAACGCAGCACCACGGATTATATGAAAAAAATAATCTATGGGCTCCGTTTTTTGAACGTGGTCGTAAAATAGATTATTTCGCTATTCTTAATGTCCAGCTGGCTATGAGCGTAGCCATTGTTGCGGCTTGTAATGTTCTGATTTCACAGGATTCGAAGCCGGCTAAAATAGCTGGTTATACGATCCTTATTACAACGGTTATTTTAAGGTCGTATTGTTGCTGGCGAAATGCGCGATTAAATCGGAGGGCGGCTTGAGTATTCTTGGCGATATTCTGAATTTGCCGGAGCTCATAAAAGGCCTGATCCCTAAAAAGGCGCCTTATTGCCTATGGATTTTAGAGATCGTCGCCGGACGGCCGTCCTGGTCTAATCGGAATCCTGGAGGGACTTCGGCCCGGCGCTGTGGCAAGGCGGCCAGGGCTTATACGGATAAGGGCGTGCCTTTATCGAGCATTATGATATTGCCGAAAGGAATCTTACCGCCAACCGTAGGAGGTTAATTATGGCTAGAAAAAGACGTCATTCGAGAAAGCGGCTTCCCCCCAGGGCGAAGAACGGTCGTTTCCGTCGCTCCCGAAAGCGTCGTTAAATGGCCGGCCTGGGGTCGAGCGCTGCGAAGGGCGCCACGGCCGGCGCTGCCGTAGGAACGGCCGTTCCGGTTGTCGGAAATGTTATCGGCGCTATTGGCGGCGCCGTGATCGGCGGGATCGCTTCGCTGTTTTCGTCTAAAAAGCATTACAATCTTTATTATTGGGATTCCGTCAATTTCGCCTGGGTTTATGCGATGGAGGGTCATCCGGACGCCGTGAAGAAATTGGCGAAATCCTACTCTATGTCCGGGATCACGACGCAGATCGTCCGGAACAAATCCGGCTCGGCTGTCGCTCCGACGAAGCCGCCGGCCGGCGTCACGGCTTCGGCTCCCAGCGGCTTTAATCCCTGGATCCTGGCCGGGATAGCCGGCGCCGGGCTCCTGGCTTTCGTCCTGCTGAAGAAAAGGCGTTAAGCCGGGCTCCTGGCCTGGGGGCTCGAGGATCGGGGCTCCTGGAGGCTCCCAGGGCCGGTCCCGGCTGAAAGAAAATGCTTGACAATGGCATTTTAAGCGTTTATGGTAAACGGGAAGGGAGGTCAAAAGGATGAGAAGAAAAATAATCCCAGCCAGCTGTCGCCGGTGTATGGCGCGACGGAAAGAGGTCGAGGCCCGGAAATGGGAAATGGCTTTCCGGCCGTTGGTCCGGACGCCGGAGCCGGCCGTCGCGCCGAAGAAGCCGTTTTTTCTGTTCCAGATTTTTAAGCAAATAGGGGGGTCCAGATGAAGTCCGTTGTAAAGGCCAGCGTTCATCGTCGCGCTTTGGCTGATATAAAATGGCTTCGGGCCGAGCTCGTTATTCTGGCTAAGGTTCACGGACAATTACAGGAAAATTTTTTTAAGCTCTATGAGGAGCTGAAGGCTTTGAGGGGAGGGAAAAGATGATAACCGTTGACGCTTTTTTGGCTTTCGCGGCTGTCTTTATCCTGGGGCTCGGGATGTATCTTCTCGGCGCCGTAATCCACGGCGGCCGCGTGAAGCGCAGAGCGCTAGAAGAAAAAACCTGGATCCTGGGAAAGACGATCTTCAAGGATCGGCTTCTCGCGGAGCTCCGGGGGCTCGAGGCTGACGCTCGCGCTATTCTGATTATCGCGGATAAACAGTTTTCTCCGAAGGGCTCGAATCACGATTATTGGTCCGGGAAGCTCCAGGCGTTCCGGGATGTGATCGTCCGGCTGGGCGGGAAGATCTATGACTGATAACACGCCGATTAGCTGGGAGGGGATTTTTCGCTTGACGTTAAAACAGGCGCTTGAGCTTCTGGCTATAAATTCGGCCTGGTCGCGCGTCGAGGCGCGCCGGATCCTGGTCTGGATCCGTGATATGCGGATCGAATACGGGATAAGGTATTGCCTATGAATAGCCGGCCCTGGTCGGCTCAATCTTTTATAACAAGGAGGCTCAATATGAGCGCGGAAGAAAGGAAACAGGGCTTCGATTA
>CAZDNV010000098.1:0-6662 GCA_964506875.1 uncultured Candidatus Bathyarchaeia archaeon | reverse complement strand
ACTGCCGCTATAGAGCAACCCCTAAGAATCCCTCATTTTTTTTATTTTTCAACAAGCCAGACGCAAGTCTAGAAATAGAAAACAGTTCCATAACACTTAATAGGAATCTTCACGCCACTGTATGTAATGGTTAGGATCACGGGAGATGTTTTGACCATGAAATTCCAGCTACTAAAAAGGGGCACACTGACATCTACGTCACTCATCTTGCTGTTGGCATTTGCCACATTCACCCCATTTGCGGCAGGACAAGTACACATCTACATCATAGACATAACATCAGAAACAGACCAGCAAACTTACTATCTACGACAACCCTTAACCGTTGAAGGAACATTCACGAACGACAGCCAACCATTATCTGATGCTCTAGTTTCTATGGAAATCCTAGACGCGGGAAACGAGCCATTCGCATTTAGAACAATACCAATAGGAAACCCGCAGGAGGCTTGGGAAGTAAGTGTAACAGAAGCTTCAATGAAAGCCCTGAACGGAACGACAATAACGGCAGCCAGAATCAACTCAATGGTCCAAGTGAACGTAAATGTGAAGAACAACCTGGGAAATTCGCTTTCAGCAATAATCGCATACACAATCTACGATAACACTCTGATTCCCATTAGCTCCTCATGGTGGCAGGTATCGCTAGGACCAAGAGGGACAGCGTATGGGACAGGATGGGTATACATACCTGAATGGGCGAAACCTGGAAAAGCCATCATCTGTTCGAACGTGTACACGGCATTACCAATAGAAGGCGGAATGCCATACGCGCCTGAAAGACTTGACTACTTCGACATAGTCTTGAACGACCAGGATGAGCCACCATACTCAGTGGCTCCTGACTCCTATCAGACGCAACCTGGCGAGTATCAGATCTTCCTTAGAATGTCGCCAGATAGATACGCTCAACCAGGCAACTATAGCGTCTACGTCGTAGGCAGAATCACTCCCGCTTACAGGCCAACAACGGTCACAACGTTCATGATGGAAGCATATGCCAGTCCACCGCAGGCTAGCTTCACCTACTATCCCCCCAAACTCCTCGCGAACATGACCACAACACTAGATGCCTCATCATCATCAGCTGAGGGCTACAATGACACAATAACCCGTTATGAATGGACAATAGATGACCCATACAATCCGGAACACATAATAGAGACAGGAAACTACACGAATCCACCAAGCCCGTTGGCAAACCACACCTTCCAATACCCTGGAACGTTCGTGGTGGGTCTCAACGTGACAGACAATGAGGGGCTATGGTCAACCACGACAAAGCCGATCGCAGTTCTACACGAGTTTGGCCCAACAGCAAACTTCACGTGGCCACCAAGCATGCCTTATGCAAACAAGACTTCAACCCCGTTTGACGCCTCTTCTTCAACAACAGGATGGAGCGCACAAGCCCGGCAGTACAGCCCGATAACAACCTACACTTGGGACTTCTCAGATGGGACAGGCAATGTTACGACGCCTGCTCCACTGGTAAACCACACATTCACTCAAATAGGTAACCTTACGGTGACATTGACGATAATGGATGCAGTTGGAAGAGTAAGCTTCATATCAAAGATAGTCGAAGTCCGCAACTACACTTTCCCATGGGACGTGTATGGAGATTTGTACGTTGGAACAGACGACATATTTGGCGTAGCAGTGCACTTCGGTCTTCTTCAGGGAGACCCAGGCTATGATCCGATATTTGACATAACTGGAGACGGCTACGTAGGCGTAGACGACATACTTGAAGTCGCCATGCACTTCGGAGAAGAAGCCCCGTAGCAAGCCCCCCATTTCATGTGAAGACAGGAATGCGAAGAACTATTTTCCATAAGGTTTAGAGCTGCTTTCAAGGCTATGTCTTAATCACAGGAATAAGGTTTAAAGCTGCCTTCAAGGCTATATCTTAATCAAGGAGAAAGGAGCGGAATGAAAAATTCCCAAAAAATAAGTGTTTTAGCTTTGCTTATGCTACTTCCAATCGCAGTCTTGCCAATGTACAAAGTCAGCGCAAGCGGCCCAAGCCAAGCTCACGCTGCAAACGCCATGTGGGTTGAACCCCCCCAGATCGAGCTGAACGTGACACTGATCCCCGTGGGCTACAAGTTCAACGTAACCATCTGGGCCAACTGCTCAGTCCCATGCGGAGGATGGCAGCTGTGGCTGCTTTATGATAAGACTTACATCAACGCCACAAATATCGGGTACACTGCTGGATTCGTAAGTGACTTCTTCCAAAACATCAGTACAATCCCCATTAACCCTGCATTCAGGTCACACAACGCGACATTCAACAGAGTTGAGTATGGGGAATCATGGTCCGGGTTCGGTCCATTCAGAAGCCCTGGCTACGGAAGCCTAGCGTGGGTCGAATTCAACGTCACCAGCCTGCCAATCAACCCTCAGGACGTACCTCTAAGCTTCTACGCAACTAGCGGCACCCCTGCCGTCAGAAGAACATATCTGATTGATGGCACCAACAGCCAGAAAGTAGACCTAAACACCTACAGCGGACTAGTAAAGTTCTTGTCAGAAGTGGCTCCCCCACCCACCTACACTCTAACTATAACCACTACCAGCTTTGGCACAACAGACCCTACCCCAGGAGCCCACACATACGGAGAAGGCACAGTGGTGAACGTAACCGCTTACCCCAACCTAGGCTACATGCTTGACCATTGGGAACTAGACTTAGTAAACATAGGTGCGCCCAACCCTGCAATAATTGGAATGAACGCAAGCCATGCTTTGCATGCAGTTTTCAAAGTGACACCGCCACCACCAGGAATGGCAAAAATCTTTGTCGACCCACCCGAGATAATAGACCCCTCAATGGTTCCAGATTCAACGTTCAGGATCAACATAACGGTCGATGACGTAGCAGACCTCAAAACATGCATGTTCAATCTGTCCTACAACTCTGCCATAATAGGCTGGATAGGATTACGCCTCTACAAGGCTCAAGGCCAAATCCCCGTGGCCCTATCCATAGTGGATGATGAGGTAGGCTTCGTATGGATGAGTCTGGCCTACGGAACATCATTCAACACTCAAGTTCCAATACCGCTTGCGGGAATAGAATTCTACGTAAAGACGCTCGGAGCAACTCCACTTGACCTTCACGACACCGAACTACTGAATTCCACTGATCAACCTATTGACCACGTGGAATTGGATGGCTTCTTCATGTCTCTAATAAGAGACATCGCGATAACAGATGTTCACACCACAATGAACTGGGCCTACGCTGGATGGCCTGTAGGCCTCTCCATGACGGTTAAGAACAAGGGAAACATAAGCGAGACATTCGACGTCAGAACCTACTATGATGGCCACTTGATAAACACGATAATCGTCAGCAGCCTTGCCCCCAACGAAGTCAGAACAATGACCTCGACTTGGAACACAACAGGCGTAGCCGAAGGCAACTATACCATAAGAGCAGAAGCCGACCTACTACCATACGAGATCAACACAACCGACAATACATTCACAGACGGCAAAGTCTGGATAATGACAAGGATCCGCGATGTCGCAATAACAGGCCTTGCTACCTCAAGCAGCTGGGCATACAGAACATGGATAGTGAACATAAACGTAACCGTGAAGAACCTTGGAAACGAAACTGAATCATTCGCAACAGAAACATACTACGACAGCAACCTCATCGTAAACCTGACCATAACTAATCTTCTGCCGAACGAGGAGAGAACCATAGTTGTTCCATGGAACACGACGACCGTGACACCATGCCACAACTACACAGTAAGCGCAAACATCCCACCAATCCCCTATGAATACAACGCTACAAACAACCATTATACGGACGGCTACGTCAAGATAAGAGTTCTAGGAGACGTAACCGGCGACGGCACCGTCGGAATAGACGACATCTTCGCAGCAGCCGAGGCATTCGGTTCATACCCAGGACACCTAAGATGGAACGAATATGCAGACGTAACACAAGATGGCTATGTTGGAATAGACGACATGTTCACTGTAGCCTCACACTTCGGCGACGCATGCCCATAAACACCTTCCTTTTTCTATTTCTCCAGTTCTCTTCGCTCTAGCACTTTTTCCGCGATGGAAAAGCTTAAACGTCAACGTTAATCATAACTAGGACCCAAGTGGAGAAAAGGCAGATGACTTCAAAGAAACTGATAGTAATTGCATTTGCCACGTTTCTAATGCTGACTGCATATCCAAACCTGGCACACGCGAACGGCGCAGTAAGCTATCCTGCAAACGCCGTATGGATCGAACCAGCAACAATCCCCATGGGATCAATAGGTCAGAAGTTCAACATAACAGTGTGGGCCAATTGCTCAGCACAATGCGGCGGATGGCAATTCTGGCTGGAATACGAGAGCACAAACATGAACGCGACGAGAGTTGCATACTCGGGCACAGGTGGCAAAAGCGACTTCTTCCAGAACATATCCACGATTGCAGTGACCCCACAGTTCAGGTTTGTAGACGCAACCCACAATAGAACCGAGTTCGGCGAAATCTGGGCCGGAGCAGGCGATTTCAGAAGCCCCGGATATGGAAGCCTAGGCTGGGTAGAATTCGAGATTATAGCAGACGGAGGAGCTGGCCAAATGTATTTCAAGAGCTATACGGGGACACAACTGACTAGGAGGACATACCTGATCAACGCAACTGCGCCTTCAGCCAGCAACAAAGTGGAAATGTCCGCTTACGGCGCTCAGGTCTTGCCTGAATTCAACCCGCTAGTAGTGCTAACACTTCTCATGACGCTAACTATCCCAGTTGCCATATGCAGTCGCAGAAAGAGAAACTAGCTAATCCCCCACTTTTTTTGTTGCTTCTCCATTCTAAGTCAAACCTACCGACAAACTTAATAAATCATGACAACAAAGATTCCAAGAGAATAAACTGCTAACGGGGGAAAGAGAACACTTGCCAAAATGCGTTGAAACCATGTGCGAAAACAAAGCAACCTGCAAGGTCATAACATTTGACGAGCAAGCGTTACCAGTTTGCGAAACACATCTATCTGCATGGCTACAAGGAGGAGCCGTCCTCAAAAAGAACCTTGCAGTAGTCGCCGGAGGAACACTCAAGCGATACGGTGCGTTTTCAACCTTGTTCCTCATAGGCTTCTCATTGATGTTCTACGACGTCTACGTCTGGGGGCACACTTCGCTAACAGGGTTTTTCTCCTTCGTCGGACTAGTATTGCTGGTGCTTTCGTGGCTGATCTTCGTGGCCGTGCTTCACAAGGCATACACCAAGATACGATCACGCACATTGCCAGGATTCACAAAACCCGAGAAGGCTCAGCAGCAGTAGATGCGCATGAATCATACTTAACACCAGATGAGGCACATTTTATCAAACAGTACAGCCCAAGTACGATTCTCACCCATGTAGTGAGACAATTACGGCGATATAGAAGATAATTCCACAACGCTTAAAAGCGTTAAACCATAAATTGTATGTGCCGAGGGAGAAGGAGACATCATGAGGCTACGTAAGCCGCTTATGCTAGGCTTGATCTTACTGTTCACCATTTCGGTTTTTGCAGCCTACTGCCAAGCCAAAACATCAGCATATGCGGGCCAAACCCCGATAGCTTCTTTTACGTACACACCATCCGCGCCGACTCCAGAAGACAAAATAACATTCGATGCCTCGGCAAGCTTTGACCCAGACGGATGGATAACCAAGTACACCTGGGACTTTGGCGACGGCAGCATAACCGTTACCACAGACCCTGTAACAACCCATTTGTACCCAATTGATAGCACCTACACCGTTGAGCTCACGGTGACAGACAATAGCGGACTAACAGGAACCACGACCGCCGTTGTCGAGGTCAGCACAGTCGCCTTCTTCAGAGTTTGCGTTTACGGCACGACTGTTCCAATAGCGAATGTGCAAGTGACCGCTTACTATTATGACGGATCCAACTGGATAGTAGCGCCCGTTGGGTACCACAGTTTTCAAATTAAATACGACAACATGACCCAGCCAGACTTGGCAGACACGACAGCGGAAAAATACCGAAACCCCGGATACACTGCCTCTATACTTCGATACGATGCCAGCAACATAGGTTTCGATCTTTACCCATCAAATTGGAAAGTTTACTTCAAGTTTCAATGGGGCTCAGTCGTAGCTTACTGGCCGAATGATACAACACGCGTCTACTCATACAACCACGGAACAGTCGAAAGCCACGACTACCTTTCTGGCCACAAAGCCTACTGGAGCTCTGCAGCCCAAACATATGTGATACGCGTTGGCGACATACCAGGCAACGGAGTGTCACCAAGTGAATGCCACCCGATAATCGTTGGCCTCTTTTGTCCACCTCCACAACAAAACTGTTATCTCACTGTCAAAACAGACCCTCTAGGCACGACAACGATCCCAGGCGAGGGATGGTACACAAAGGACTCGAACGTCACTCTGACAGCTCCAAGCTATGTCAACGTCTCAGCCACAACCCGCTACAAGTTCAACTACTGGGATGTTGATGGAACACCAAAAGGCAGCGGAGTAGACCCCATAATAGTATTCATGAACGCAAACCACACGGCAACAGCACACTATATCACACAGTATTACCTGACCGTTAATTCTGCTTATGGTACTATTGGTGGTCAAGGTTGGTATGACAGTGG
>CAZDNV010000097.1:0-6740 GCA_964506875.1 uncultured Candidatus Bathyarchaeia archaeon | reverse complement strand
CGTCTTTTTCTTTTCCATGAACGATCAACGTTAGAATATCATCAATCCCAGAAGCCTTTGGGGCTGTCCTTGCTGCTATCATCATGAGCTTCGCTGCTTCCATGATGGCCTCTCGTTCGGCTCTCTTACTTCCGATAATTGGGGGAGTCATTCTCACAGCTCACCTGCCGCACAGACAACACCTTTCACGAGACAACCTGACTCCAGTGTAACGTCCTATGTCGAAACGGTTCTCAAGGCTGTTCTGAGCATGTCCACTACAGTCTTGATTTGTCCCGAGTAGATGCTCACAGCTAGAAAGGAGACACCCAGCAGAAGCAAGAGTGCGCCTATTATTCTGCGCTCTGTAGCGTCCATGCGGCTCCTATCCCAAATGCTTTCTCAGCGTCGTTTCAATATCGACCTTCGGGACACATCCCACGATTCTGTCGACTTCCTTTCCATTCTTCATTACCACTAGAGTAGGAATGCTGAACACTTGGAATCGTTCAGCTGTCCTAGGATTCTCATCAACATTGAGTTTTCCAACAAAAAGCCTTCCGGCATAATCTCTTGCCAATTCATCAACTGCCGGCGCCAAAGCACGGCATGGTCCACACCACTCTGCCCAAAAATCAATCAAGGCTAGCGAGTGCTTGTTTACTGCGTCGCTGAAACTAGAATCAGTAACGTTAGCAGTTTCCATGTCCATATCTTGTTTTCTACCTCTGAGCTCCGTAAGCTCATTTATTTTCTTTCTTCTGGTATGGTTCAGTTCTTCATTTTCCTTGGATATAAACTGTTCGTGGTCATTACTAACTGGGATCCTTCTATGTCATTTTAGCTCAAGCATTCTTTCTAGGGCCTTTCTGGCTTTCTTTGCTACCAGAGGCGGCACGCTAATGACGTGTTTTTCTTCTTTTAGAGCCGTACATAGCCTCTCAAGTGTGTTCAGTTTCATATTTGGACAGATAGCTCCCTCATAGGCAAGTACGAACTTCTTCCTAGGGTTGTCTTTCCTCAAGCGATGTAGAAGACCCTCTTCAGTTCCGACTATGAAGGTTTCGGCGCTGGTTTCCTTTGCACATCGGCACATCTGGGATGTGCTTCCGACAAAATCAGCTGCATTCTGCATTTCACCAGTGCATTCAGGATGTGCCATGACAACCGCGTCAGGATACTGCATCTTGAAAATCCTTATGTCTTCAGGCTGGAAGAGCAAGTGAGTTGGGCAAAACCCCCATTCTGGAATCGGGATTATTGTTTTCCCAGTTTTTCTTTGAGCATACTCAGCCAGATTGCGGTCCGGCCCGAAAAGCACTGTATCTGCGTCTAAAGACTCGATAACCTTGATCACATTTGCAGAAGTGCAGCAGATGTCGCAGAGGGCTTTGGCTGCCGCCAACGTGTTTACGTACAAAACTAGGGCTGCATGTGGATAGCTGGCCTTGGCTCGCCTAATCTCTTCCACAGTGAGCATCTGGGCCATCGGACAACGCGCACCAAGAGTTGGTAGCAGGACTTTCTTGTCCGGGTTCAGGATCTTGGCAGATTCAGCCATAAAGTCTACGGCTGAGAAAACTATGATCTTCGCTTCCTTCTCTTCCATAGCTTTTCTGCTGAGCTCTATGCTATCACCCACATAGTCTGCTATGTCTTGGATCTCCGGCCTCTGGTAGTTATGAGCCAAGATTACAGCTTTCTTCTCTTTCTTCAGCTTGGCTATCTCTTTGGTAGCGTCCACAGACATGCGCCTTTCAGATCACTGTAGAAATCCGCTAACCGAGACGCGAGATATATTGTTTGCTTAGCTACACCCTGAGATCATTCTATTAAACGCAAGATTTCAGCCGGAATAACAAGACCACCATGAACTGCCTAACTCAGGCTGCCAAGGCCCCTCCAGATCAACATCAGAAGCAGATGCGCAATACTCATCAACTCTGCATTATCGATTAATTCGTCTTCTGCACGATGCGTAGTCGAAAGATCACGCACCTAGGTTTCTAGATCGGTCTCCTAAGGATCAGAGCTTCATATAAGAATAGGTCGTCGAACAATGTTTCGACAGCCCATTGTTCGTTTCTAGCCGGATCTGTTCCCAGATTCTTTCTCACTTTTCATCCACCACAAGCTCTAATTATGGCTTCGTAAGACTTAATAAACGTTTCCGACATTCCGTTCAACTAGAATACGTAGCCACGAGCATGTCCTATGCTTGGCTTCATATGGATCAGAGGCTTCCCATCAGTATTCTCGCTAGTTGAGGAATTCTTGGTGCAGCGGGCCGGATTTGAACCGGCGAACCCCTACGGGAAAGGATGGCTCATAGGGGCTTTGTCCACCAAGGCGCCCGATCTTGAGTCCTTCGCCTTTAACCTAGCTTGGCGACCGCTGCGCTGGATAACAGCTTTCCCGCAGTTTCTTATTAATTGTTGCCTGAAGCTCGCGCCACCTCGGCTTGGTAGGCCTGAATGAACTGCTTCGCAAATCCGTTGGCATGTTTCTCTGTTCCACGATGTTTCATGTCTGGGCAAGTTCGTAAGTGATGGTAGAATTCGTGCAGGACGATGAAAGGATTCTTAATTGCATCGCTGTTTGAAACGGAAATCATCTTGTGTTGGGCATCATAACACGCGGCTGCTGTTCCCCTTCTGCCTTTTGGCAAGCCTACCACGATCTTGGGAATGTCTACATGATAATGTTGAGCCAGCAATCCCAGAGCTTTTTCAGTCTTTCCATTCACGATTAGCCAAACGACAGTCGCTTTCAGCCTCTGCTCAACCATAATCCATTCCCCAAACATGCGTTGGTGGCTCGCAACAAATACCTTGTGCGGCAAGCAGCCTAAATGGTTGACCAGCCCGCATGAAATACACACGGATGTGTGATACAATACAAAAAAGTTTATTAGATAGCTAGGTGGTTTACGATTCTAGCTCTTAATATTGGCGATCATTTTTCAGTCGGAGGCAATTGAAGATTTGATGAAACCCGCGTTATTTGTCGTCATCGAAGCTTGTGCAACAGTGGGGTCTCGGGGGTTAACAGGAATTGGTTGAGCTTTCTAAGGAAGATGCGCATCTTATGCTTAAGGCGTTCTTCAAAGGGAAGGGTCTGGTCCGCCCGCACCTAGATTCATTCAATGAATTCATAGATCACGGGCTACAGGAGGTAGTCGATGAGGTTGGCGAAATCCCAATCGAGGTTCCAGAGAGTCCATACAAAGTGAAACTGGGACAGATCTGGATAATCGACCCTCAAACGAGGATAACTGGCCCTTACACGATAGAAGTAGACGGTACGAAGCATGAAATCTATCCGATGGAAGCAAGACTTCGGAGTCTGACGTATGCTGCACCAATTGCGCTTGAAATGACACCCGTAAAAGACGGCAGGGAACAAGATACCGAGCTTGTCTACATCGGCAACATACCCGTCATGCTGAAGTCGAAACTCTGTTTTCTCTCACAACTCTCAAAAGATGAGCTTACTGCATGCGGAGAAGACAGGGATGATCCGGGAGGCTACTTCGTAGTAAATGGCTCAGAACGTGTAATAGTGGCAATGGAAGACTTGGCTCCGAACAGAGTCATAGTGGACATAGACGAAAAGGGAGCAACACCGATTTACCAATCAAAAATATTCTCCACCACCGTAGGTTTCCGAGCAAGAATAGAGTTGAAGGTGAAGTCAGACGGAGCCATTTACGTATCAGTCCCAGGAGTGCCAACAGAAATTCCATTTGTGGTGCTAATGCGCGCTCTGAGCCTGGAATCGGATAAGGAAATTGCAGAAGCTGTTTCTCTTGAGAAGGAGATGCAAGCAGAGCTGAATCCTTCCTTCGAAAAAGCCTTAGGCGTAGATAGTCCAAGAGACGCTATTCTCTTCATTGGAAATCGTGTGGCTCACGGTCAGGTCGAGGAATACAGGCTTCAGAAAGCTGAAACCGCTATCGACAAGAATTTTCTGCCACACATCGGCAGAACGGCCCAGAATAGGAAAGATAAAGCCATCTTTCTTGGCGAAATGGCAAGCAAAGCCGTAGAGCTCAAACTCGGCAGAAGGAAAACAGACGATAAAGACCATTTCAAGAACAAGCGATTGAGATTGGGGGGTCCGTTGTTGGCGGACCTTTTCAGAGTAGCTTTTAGAAACCTCACGAGAGACATAAAGTATCAGCTTGAACGTATGGGCATCAAAGGCCCCATGATAAGCGTGTCGGCAGCGGTTCGACCAGGTATAGTAACTGAGAGGTTCCAGCATTCTCTTGCAACTGGGAACTGGGGAAGAGGAAGAGTCGGCATAACACAACTACTAGACCGTACGAATCACATCTCCACTTTAAGTCACTTACGCAGACTCCAGTCGCCGTTGAGCAGAAGTCAGCCGAATTTCGAAGCAAGAGACTTGCACGCAACCCACTGGGGTCGCCTTTGTCCGAATGAAACGCCCGAGGGCTCCAACTGTGGTTTGGTCAAGAACTTGGCCCTATCCGCGAGCATTTCAGTGGGCCTGAATCCTGAGAAAATAAAGCAAATGCTGCTAGACATGGGTCTAGTACCGGCATATGAAGCAAACGAAACCCTGAGACTCTCAGGAGCCAAAGTCTTCATTGATGGAAACATAGTCGGATACTGCAACTCTCCAGAAGGATTAACACGAGAATTCAGGGAAAAACGCAGGCGAGGAGAAATCTCAACTGAAGTCAACATCGTCTACTTCTCAAAGATATATGGCTTTAGAGACGAAGTATACGTGAACTGCGACGAGGGGAGAGTTAGAAGACCCCTCATAATCGTGGAGAAAGGAGTGTCGAAGCTTCAGCCAGAACACGTTGAGAGAGTCTCTTCAGAGGAATGGTCATGGGAAGACCTTATCAAGAATGGCATCATCGAATACTTGGACGCTGAGGAAGAAGAGAATGCATACATTGCATTGAGCCTTGAAGAGATTAAAGATAATACTCACGTGGAAATCGCTACTTACACAATTCTGGGGATTTGTGCCTCAACAATACCGTATGCAGAGCACAATCAGTCACCGCGCAACTCCTATCAAGCCGCGATGGCGAAGCAGGCTTTAGGTGTCTACGCAACGAACTTCCAGCAGCGCGTGGACTCTAGATCTCATGTTCTACATTACCCGCAGGTTCCTATTGTGGACACGGCATTGATGGAGACGATGGGCTACAAGCTTCGTCCATCAGGACAAAACTGTTTGGTTGCTGTTCTTTCCTTTGAAGGCTACAACATGGAAGATGCTTTGATCTTCAATAAAGCTTCGATAGAAAGAGGCCTAGGTCGTTCAACATTCTTCAGGATTTATGAAGGAGAATGCAGGCAATACTTAGGCGGCCTAAAGGACAAGTTCACCTTACCTGAGCCTGGAATACGCGGATTCCGAGGAGAACAGTACTACAGGCTACTTGAACCTGATGGTATAATCAGCCTAGAATCAGGAGTCGCAGGCGGCGACGTTTTGATCGGCAGAATCAGCCCTCCCAGATTCCTTGAGGAATACAAGGAATTCGAGGTGAAGGGACCTTCTATGAGAGATACTTCAGTAGATATGCGCCCCTCTGAAACAGGAATCGTTGATGCTGTCTTTGTTACGCAATCAGGGGAAGGAAGTAAGCTTGTGAAAGTCAGGGTTCGCGACCAACGCGTTCCCGAATTAGGAGACAAGTTTGCTTCTCGCCATGGACAGAAAGGAGTCATAGGCCTAATAGTGCCTGAAGAAGACTTGCCATTCACCGAAGAAGGAATAGTTCCAGACATAATAATCAATCCCCATGCGATTCCCTCAAGAATGACAATCGGGCAATTCATTGAATCCTTAGCTGGAAAAGTGGCTGCTGTAAGAGGAAAACCAGTTGACGGAACACCTTTCTCAAATGAAAGCTCAGATGACATTAGAGCAACCCTGATCCGGCTGGGGTTCAGCAACACTGGCGCAGAAGTCTTCTACAATGGTGTGACTGGGGAGAAATTTGTAGCTGACATATACGTTGGAGTTGTCTACTATCAGAAACTGCATCACATGGTTGCTGACAAGATACATGCTAGAGCGCGTGGACAGGTGCAAATGCTGACAAGACAGCCCACAGAGGGAAGAGCCAGGGGCGGCGGCTTGAGATTTGGAGAAATGGAGAGAGATTGCCTTATCGGACACGGTGCTGCCATGCTCCTTCGAGACAGGCTGCTTGAAGAATCAGACAAGTATACACTCTACATCTGTGAAACATGCGGTCACATTGCTTACTATGACATGAAACAGAGAAAGCATTTCTGCAGACTGTGTGAAGACAAGGCGAAGATCTCTCCAGTGATAGTGTCTTATGCGTTCAAGCTTCTTCTGCAGGAACTGATGAGCCTTTGTATCGCTCCCAAGTTGAGGTTGAAGGAGAAAGCCTGACATGTCAGCAGAGGAAATAATCCATAAAGTAGTTGATGAGATTCATTTCGGGCTGTTCTCACCGCAGGACGTCCGCAAACTCTCGGTGGTCGAAATCCAGACACCAGACACTTACGATGAAGATGGGGCACCAATCACTGCAGGACTAATGGATGGGAGACTTGGAACACTTGAGCCAAGACAAAGATGCAAAACATGTGGCAACACGGCTACTAGATGTCCAGGTCATTTTGGTCACATTGAACTTGCAGTCCCGATAGTGCACATTGAGTTCACGAAGATCATATATGATCTTTTGAGGGCTAGTTGCAGAAACTGCGGCCGCATATTGCTCCCGGACGAGA
>CAZDNV010000096.1:0-6745 GCA_964506875.1 uncultured Candidatus Bathyarchaeia archaeon | reverse complement strand
GAAGCAAAGAATCTTGGTGAGAAACAAATGTACTATGTGTTGCTTCCATTGGGAAATCGTCCAAGTCTTCAAGATCTCAGAAAGTCACTATCGGACCGCCTGAAGTTACATCAGATTTAAACTATCAATTGACATGGTCGAAGTAGGAAAACTTGCGATTACATGTATTACCATCATGACAGAACACTTGGAGGAACAAATCCTAGATGCCCGAAGATAAGACTGAAAACAGAAGAATAAGCGTCGGCAATCCATTCGAGAAAGATATAGGTCTCATTATCGAGAGAAAAGCAGAAGAAGTACTTAATGAGTTAAGACCAGATCTACGCGCTGATGGAGGAGAAGTAGAGCTTATTAGTGTAGAGAATGGGATTTTGAAAGTGAGGTTTAGAGGAACGTGTGCCAACTGCCCTATGTCAAATATGACGCTTAAATGGGGGATTGAACCTCTTATGAAGGAAAGAGTACCCGAGATACGTAAGGTTGAACAAGTTGAATAATATATCAAGATGATTCTGAAATCGCGCACATTTTGGTACTTAAGTTTGATGCACATAGGATGCAGCAAATCTGGGTTTCTTAGGCTGCTCAACCAAGGACATTCACGATTCAGCAAGATGCTATCGATGCACAAAGCTCACTTTATCTTATTAGACACCGTCTAACAGAAAAAAGAAAGATTGCGAGGGAGATGTCTTCATGAAATACATGCATAGTATGTCACACACACTCAGTTTTCGCGCGCGCATAGGTTTCTACTTTATAATCAGGTTCGGATTTGATAACTTCTGACTTTTCTTCCCTTGTTTAGAAATTCAGAATATCCAATATGCCTTATTGTGAAACGAGTTACCCAAGCTCTTTCCAATGAGCCAATTGTACGTACCGTACTGCTACAGGGTTAATTCCAATGATAGAAGCGCTGACAGCATCTACGGCAACGAAATCACTCCTAGCTATTACCACATCTATTTTTACTGGTAAGATTGGGTGCGAATCCCACCCCAGCACCTTCAACATGCTTTCGGATGAACCCCCGCATTTTTGGTTGTACCGAGGGGTTACTTGCGTTTTGTGAAAATCTTTGCGCTTTCCATGTCTGTTACATAGTCGAAGCAGGCTTCCAAGAGTTTGCAGGCTTCTTCTAGGTTCCAACCGACTAGCGCGCACACTGAAAACCTGCCTATTGCAGTAAAGTGTAGTTTACACTATAAAAATCACGTGTAAAGTAAATCACCTGCAACGTTCAGCGCAGGAAATTAATCAATTCACAATATGTTTAAATACATCACTCAACACGTGTTCATAATGCGTTACGGAGGCGCGGGTCCGAATGTCCCACGAAAGAGAGAGGAGAACACACACGTGCCTTTCCACATGCCAAACGTTGTGGCTAAAGGTAGATTAAGGGCGCACGTGCTGGGAGGTGATGACAAGAAATGGTAAAAAAGATCCAAATCAAGATTCCCGATGAGGTGTACAAACGGCTTGAAGAGAAATTTCCTGAAAAAGAGGATCTTGAGGCTAAGATTCGAAAGATCGCCATTGAAATAATCGAAGCACCATCAGGAGAGACATGGCATTATCGGCAGATAAAAGGGCTAGTCAAAGATCTTGCTAATGCAGGAAAAGAGATAACATCTGAAAATCTGTCAAAATACGCTACTGAAAACGGTGAGCTTTGCGGTGTTAGCATGGCTCGTGATTGGTTGAAGCGTATGGAAGGCGACAAATACATCAAGTTGATCAGGAGAGACAGAGGAGGAAAGAAAATCTATCACTGGGAAGACAAGAAAGTAGATTCAGAGACAAGATGACCAGAAACGACGTGAATGAGCAGTTGGGAGACGTCGAACGTGAATTCCATAACGAAACGCAAAGCCACAACGAAAACGCATTTATCACATCCCAAGTGCTTTTTCACCTCTTTTCTGGTCGTCTAGAAAAAGAAGAAGGTCGAGTTTCCAATTTCCACCCAGCATGAGCAAAACGTAAGCATGTTTGAGGAAGCTCTAATGGATGCTCAGCAGCATGAAACCCAAGCGTGATCGGACGGACGCTCCCTCCTGCTAAAACTTTGTCATTATTCGTATTTTTCTCATTATTCGTTTGGATGTTTGCGCTTGATGTTCCGTTGACAGCTTCCACGTTTCAAATCCTCCAGCCCTTCTGACACACCTAAAACTATAGCAGCACAGAAGCAAGTGATGCAAATGACCGTCAGAAACATGATAATGTGTTTTGGTTTGCGCAAAGGGTAATACGTAAATGCTCTCATCGATTAACGTGAGACAGGCGATTTCTAAGCCGCGATTAGCGGGAACAATTCCTTTGTTACATAGTCGAGATATTTCTCCTTTTCAGCTAGGTTGAAGACAGTCACTGAAGCTTCCCTTGTTACGCCTACGACATAGCCATGCTCTCTCGACCTTGCAACGAGGTACCAAAGGTCACCATGCTTGACATATTCCTCGAAGATTGACGTGTTCTTCAAATCCGGTCCATAAAGCGACAGTTTATTCAGATTCGGAATATCCACATTATCGAAGAACGATATCTTCGTGTCTTCTGGATTCCTAAGGTGAAACTCCTTAAGAACCTCAGGTGAAATTCTAGCTTCTAGTATACCGCCGGCTCTCTCAAAGAGTATCTCACTCAGTTTATTCGCAATAAGGTTAGCCACACGTTTCTTCTCAACTATCGTCAGAAGGACAGCCTCCTTGTGTTGAGCAAAGCTGAACAAAGCTTCGACTGTTCGAGGCAAGGGCGCAACTTTGCCTCGGTGGAAAACGTGAATCACGTAATCGTGTGAATATACGCCCTTAAGCATGTTTTCTTTCGGTAGAAGTCCAACGACCTCGGTCAGAAGGGTAAACTTGTAGTCTCCTTCCTCATATTCTTCTTCAACGCGATAGCTTTCCAATCTTGATGCAATCTCAGCTATAGAGAGCGGTTCTGAGAGCCTAAAGATCTTTCCGGCAACGACCATGAGATAATCACCTGTCTTCAGTTCACACGCTTTCTAAGGATGCTTAAATACTAATAAGTATATGGCTCAATTCTCTGCTTGCGTTTTCCGACCTTGCCTAATCCATTCTGTTGACCTTTGATCCATGCGCGTGCATGGGAGCATTCAGAATACGCTTATCTATACTCAACGGGTCAACTTTGAAAGCGATGAATATCATTCTACGGTGGCGGCCACGTTAGAGGAAGCCAGAAAGCTGATGGAAGCAGGGCTTGCCTTCGTATGCGACATTGAAGGAGTCAAGCCGTTCAGCAAAAAAGAAGTGGAAAAAATGCCCAATTGCTGTAAACCACGCATAATCGTTTTAATAATAGAGTTTTCACCCTTATTATCCGCCACGAAAGAGGACAAGAAGCTCGAATGCTGATTCAAGAGGTAATCTTAGAGAACTTCATGAGCTACGAGTATGCTAGGGTATCTTTCAAATCAGGCGTGAACGTCATCTGTGGTCCAAACGGGTCAGGGAAGTCATCACTATTACTAGCTATATCGGTCGCATCTGGACAATCTTACACGGAAAGATCCAGAAAACTGAGCGATTTGATACGATGGGGAAAAGAACAGGCAAGAATCACAATAGTCTTGAATAACGCCAAAAGAGGCAACGGCAGGCCAGTCCCGAAGCACAATAAGGATCAAATCTTCCTCACTCGTGTGTTGAGAAGGGATGGCAAGTACTGGTTTGAGCTCGATAACAAAGCAGCCAACAAAAATGACGTCGACAGGCTCCTATCCAAATTGGGAGTTGACCCAAACAACATACTTATCATAATGCACCAAAACATGGTTGAACAGTTCACGGTCCTTCCACCTCAGGAAAAGCTGCGAATGGTTGAGGCTGCTGTGGGCCTTGAAGCCTACCGCGAAAACGTTTTGCAGGCTCAGAGGAAATTGACTCGCACATTGAGCCAGGAAGAATCAATGAGTAAGCTCCTTGAGTCAGCTGAGCAGACGCTGAACTACTGGAGAGAGCAGTACGATAGATTTCAAGAAAAGAAGCAGTTACAGACCAAGAGGAGGTTTCTTGAAAGAGAACTGGCATGGGCAGAGGTTGCCAGAAGAGAAAACGTGGTTAAGGAATTGGAAGCTGACAGAAAGAAAGAACAGGATGTCCTAGGCCATATCGAAGAGGAGGCAGCATCAATTGGTAGTGACCTCCAAGTTCAACGGAACCATCATGGAAAACTGAGAGACGAACTGAAAGCATTGTTCGACCGACGTTTGAGCCTAGAACGAGAAAAGGCTGCAGGCAAGTCAACGGTCTCACTGTGCGAGCAGCTGTTGAAAGAAACGTCGATGCTTGAAACCGCCACTCAAGACAGCAGAAACCCATCGCTTCAAGCACTCGTGTCCAACGATGAGACCGGAATGCAATTCAGGCTTTTGAAAAGCGAATATCTGAAAGAGATCATACAGAACGCAGACCAGCAAGTGTCAAAACTGGATAGCGAAATCCATACCTACCAAATGAGAACCGCAGGCTCAGAAGAGCAGTCAGAAAGGGTCAACGACCAGATTCTGGATCTTCGCATCAAGCTAGCGCTGCTTCAATATCGCAGAGAGAACGCTCTTGCCAACATCATGGCACTGGATAATGAATTGAGAGCTTCTGAGAAGCACTTGAATGAAGCTACAGGCAAAGCTGAGCAAGTCGGGATCAGAGTTGCAGTCATAAAGAACGTCAGCGAGATACTTGACGAGATGCGAATCACCGAGGGACATCTGGCAGCACTGACTGATGTCTCAGAAGATATAGAACGAATGTACGAATCTTATTCGAAACTCTACCTTGAATTGAAGGAAAAAGCGCAACTGGTGGCTGAAAACCGCGAAAAAGCCCTAGAAGAAGTCAAAACGCGAATGCAAGCTTGGCGAACAGTAATTCAAAGCCTCCTTGATCGTGCAAGCTTGGAGTATCAAAATATCCTGACGCAAACCCAAGCAGTCGGAGAGGTCAGGCTTGTAAATGCACATGACATCGAGGCAGCTGGGTTAGGGATTCTGGTTGGGTTTAAGGGCGGTAAGCCAATTCCGCTAGATGCATACACCCAAAGCGGTGGAGAGAGAACCACAGCAACCATGAGCTTCCTGCTGGCCTTACAACAACACGTTCGTTCGCCATTCCGGGCAGTGGATGAATATGACATCCATATGGACCCGAAAAACCGGGAACTCGTAGCCAACATGCTCATCTCAACAGTTCAACGTGCGAATGCACAATACATAGTGATCACTCCAAGCCAGATAACGTTTGCAAAAGAGGGAGTAAACATAATTGCAGTTCAAAACGTCGAAGGAAAATCAATAATCAGAGGGGTTGCCTAATACAGTCAAAAAAGGAACGGGAGAACTTAGGAAGAGAGCAACTCCAACGCATAATCGAAACGTGCAAGGCAGTGGAAGAACACTCACTTGATCCCTTCTTAGTAAATGTAGATGAGAACATTAACGCGGTAAAAGAGTATTTTCCAGAATGGACGATTCCAGAAGACCTATGCTTAGACGCTGAGACTATTCATAGCTTGGCATCCCTCATAGGACTTCAAGGCGAATGGGTCAAACATCGCTCAACGTCATTATACACAGATCCATTCCTCTTAGAAGAAAAGCTTGCACGCTTGCCGAAAGAAGAAATCGTCAGGATCTTCATCAGCACCTGGCATCCAATCGTCGAGTTGGAGCAAATCTCACTTCACAGCATAACAGAAGCTATCAGATATTGGGAAAGCCTAGTCCCGCTGAACGAAAGATGGAAAGAGATGTCACCACCAGAGGTCAAGGCAGGTTCAGCGACACGGGAGGAACTCATGAATCAGAGAATCATAGTAGAAAAAGCCTTCTCTGAAGAACTGGAAAACTTCTGGCAGGAACTGAAGAAAAGGGTTCAGGAAAAAGGTGAAGATGGTAGAAGCCGATACTGGGGTTTCATCGGTGCAGAAGACTATGAAACAACGGTGCAAAGAGCATTTATGACAAGCTTCTTGATTACTTATGGTTACGCAACATTAGAGATCTATCCATTAGAAGAAGAGATTTTCATTAGACCACTTGAAAAACAAGATGTCAGAATCGGGATGAAGCAACTGGTCTCCATTCCCATAGAGGTTTCGATGGAAAACTGGCGGAAATGGAAGAGAGGAGAGCTGGATTGAGCAAGAGAAAGGCCCTTTATGCAAGCAAGCTTAAACGAGCGACACATTTGCTCTTTTTCAAGAGACATAATAAACCTGGGGTAAAAGGGTGGGAACTAAGAAAGGCCTTGGGCCCTGACTATTCCAGAGTTCTGAAAATTCTGGATGACTTTCTGAGAGCGCTGGATCTGCAGGTCAAAACGGTTCTTGAGGGAGAAAAGACCGTCGAAAAGCCGAGTCTGGAGCAGCTGGACAGGGCTAGGTTCTACGTAACCCTGAGGGGTGAACTCACACCCAAGGAAGCCAAGATGATAGGGTGGCGAATAGATGACCTCGCAGGCCTTGCAATAACGATTTCGTGCATCATTTCGAAAAAGGGAAAAGCATCTCGGAGAGAGATTGAGGAACTGTTACGGGACAAGCTTCCAGGATGGAAAACAGATCTGAACATCGATCGTTACATTCGATACGGATACTTGACGGAAGACGAGAATGAGCAGGTTTATCTAGATTGGAGAACACGTGCAGAAATAGACCAGAAAGCCTTAGTCGATTCAATTCTGAGGACCGAAGCCAAGAATGATTA
>CAZDNV010000095.1:0-7263 GCA_964506875.1 uncultured Candidatus Bathyarchaeia archaeon | reverse complement strand
CTTCTGCCATGATGTGAACAACGTCATAAACTGAAGTCGTGAGTGCCGCTGTGATAACTGGACTCTTGGCAAGCGTCATAATCTCTCCTTTGCGATCAGACCGTTCAGCTTTCACTTTTGCCAGTTCACAACTCCTCCTACTCGACTGAAGCCTCCACGTATTTGATCATTTGGTTCCACACTCAACCACAGACCCTGAGGAATCAATACTATTTCAACTAGAACCAATATAAATCACACACTCTTGGCGTTTGTCAGTGCCCTAATCGAAAAAAATAGGATTGGGCTGGAAGCATCGCCACTGTGGCGTTAAATGATCGAGCCATATTACCATAAGAGAATTGGGAGAAGCATTAGACATCTGCACTTGGGGTTGAGTTCAAATCGACGTACGGCTCATAACATGAACACAATAATAGCGTGCTTCGTGTATGCCCGCATTGTGTTCTTTGGCGAGCAGTTCCTTCAGCTCTTCAGCGGCTTCTATTTCGCGAATCCGTTTTTAATCACGGACCCCATTGAAGCACAGGTGACCTCGAATAGGATACTGTAAACTTATCTGTCATGGTCAGTAAGGGTAAAAATCCCGCTCTCTCTTTCCTGCAAAGAGATCAAATAAGGCACCTCTTGTATACCCAACCTCTCGCAGACCTAGCATGTTGAGAGCAAGATGCCCTATCTCCTGTCTCTTTTCGCCTTCAAATTGGTCTTGCCGAGCTAAATCTACTACTAAGACTGATAGTCTGTTCAAGAATTCGCAAAATCTATTCCAATTGTCTGGTGTTCCCCAGTGGGTTGCCACTTTCTCAGGCTCATCGTATGGAAGGAAGTTTATGTGGCCCTTGAACTCTGGGTCTTTAGGTGGGACTTGATAATTGCCTTCACCTATCTCCTTGAAAAGAATAGCATCTAACGCTTTTTCAATGTCATCTGCGAACTCTCTGTCCCTATAAACTCGAAAACTTATCCACGGCTTGTCATCTGTTTGATCGATTTCTCTTATCGTATAATGGAAGCTCTTAGCCTTCCCTTGTTTTTGGAGTCTGTCAACTACGTCAACGAGAGCTATGAGCACTTTTTTCCAGCCAGTTTTCTCGCATTTGAACACAGCAACTGTCCAGTCTTCTTTCACAAGCATTCGGACCACCGTTTCGCTTATTGAATGAGTTCTGGGTAGTCTTCGTTGGATTTAAGCACACGTTTTTTTGTAAACGTTAATGGCGAACATGAATCGAGACATAGTTCTGTTCTCACTCACAATGCGTTAGAACTTCTAGCTCTTTAGATTTTTCTCTTGTGAGTCTGATTGAGTTATCGTAGGCGTAGTTCATCCAACTATGTTGTGATCAGAAAGCAAGGCATCAGTCCCGTTAGAATTGTGAAGCATTCTCTAAACAAGAAAAAAGCCCAGCGAGAAGCAGACGTTCTTAACCGTCAATTCAGAGACAGAAAGGACATCAAGTTTGCCGTGCGTGTGGAAGGCTGGAATAGGAAAAAATGGTGGTCATAGCTCTGCTTTCTTCAATGCTTCTTTCTGGTTGTTTTGTCCTTTCTCCCGAATAAAATCCATCCGAACAAATGAGTCAACAATCCGATAAAAACCCATGACAACAAGAACGGCGCTGTTGAGTCGGCAGATCCAAAAACAAAGCTCTGAATGAAACCCATCCAACCTAGAAGATGAAGAATATTCAAGCTTGAAGTCAATGTTAAAGCTCCGAATGTTTTGGTTCCGAAAAATGCATATAACAATCCTACTCCTTTCCAAGCAACCAAAATGCCGATAAATACATACGATAGCAAAATGAGAATTACTAACATCGGCAAATCATTAGAACTAAGAAAAATGAACGTAAAAACCACATTCAAGACGACGCTTATCCACGGTGTATAATGGTTCTCCCATCTCATACCATAAGCAATGCTTACAAATGACATGAGAAAATCGGTGATAATCGGCGGGAAAATAATCATAATGTCACCTCGTATTTTTCCCCTATGGACATGATTGATAAACTCATTCTAGGTCTTTCCGTTTGGATATGCAAAAACGTTCTCGGATACAATGCGGAAAGAACGTGTAGATCAGTATTGAGAAATTCGAATGACGAACCAAGACGGAGATATATTCTGGAAAAATATTGAAGATAGGTCAAGTCTCCAAGTCTCTGTAGCTTTGTGCTGACTTCTCGATTTTCGTTTTTATCTTTTGTTCCCACTCCTCTTGCGTCAGCACACCTTTCTCTTCAAGAGTTTCCACAAGTGCTGAAAGCATATGGTCAAGTATGTCTATTTCTTGAGCCAATTCTTTGATGCTGTCTTTCTTGATTTTCTCGCTCATTGTTCTTCCTCTTTTACTAGGTATCCTTTTTCGCTTAGAAAGCTTATCACCATAGTCCGAATGACCTCAGAGTCGCTTTCTCCGAGTTTTCCCTTCAAATTCCTAACAAGCTGGAATATGCCTTCGGGAAGGCTCACCAACACTTTTTTCATTGAGCGATCACCTCGACAATTCGCTTTTCTTCTCTTCTCAAAGCCTCTTCCTTGGTAGCTTCCTTAACCAATACGTTCCAATCAGGTTTCATGTCTATTCCAGAAGCTTGTGCTGGAGTCATCTTGATAGTCTGATGCTTCCTCACATAGTTATAGTGGACTACCCATCCTTCTAAGAGTGTTCTGACGGTTTCTTCACCTTTCAGACCTCTAGTCAGTCTTAATCGGTCTTTGAGCGTACCATGAAGTCTCTCAACTGAGTTTTGGTTGTGAACATTTCTAATTCCAACACTTCTGATTAGCTCGGGTCTTGTGTCCTTTCGCAAGGTTCTGAATATCTTGTTATAACTTTCTACATAAGCTGGTAGACCGTCACAGTAGATTGAGACTGGCTTTCTCTTTGCCACTTTCAGGCTTTTCTCAAATAGTTTTATTGCGTCTTCGGTTGTTCTTGAACCTGAAAGGTGAGAACTTACGAGGAATTTAGTCTGTTCGTCTATGATTTCCCAAAACCACTTCTGAACACCCTTACACTTGATTGCCGTTTCGTCAACATGATAAATGCCTAAGAGTTGTGGGGAGAGCGTTTCAACATACTGAGAGACAAGCTTCGAGTATTTCATTACCCACTTCCAAACAGCCATCTGGCTAACATCAACGCCAAAAAGCTTCTTGATCTGAGTCTGAATCTTCCTGACGCTCAAACCTTCAAAATAGAAGTCTATGCTTGAAGAAATTATTCGTGATTGAGTCCTCATTCTTGGAAAGTCTGAACCTTCCGTGAATCTGTGACCGCAATCCTTACACTTGAATATGGGTTCGCCTTTAGCTGAACCGTTCTTCACAACGTTTTCAGACTCGCAATATTTGCATTGCATCTCTTATCGCCATCCTATCTATATCCTATAGATATACTTTAGGCTTATAAGGTTTGCCCTGAATTTCTCATCTACAAGAAACCTTGAACCTATAAATCAAATATATGACTAGTTTATCTCGTAGCTATGAGGGTTCCGATGACGATCTCATACTTCAGACCCAACACAATCTATTGCGGTGACTGCAAAGAGGTCATGGCTAAATTCCCTAATGAATGTGCAGACTTGATTTATGCTGACCCGCCTTTCTTTTCAAATAAGAGTTATGAAGTGCTTTGGAAGGACGGTTATGAGAAACGGGCTTTTGAAGACCGATGGAAAGGCGGAATCGAGAATTATGTTCTATGGATGAAAGAAAAGCTAGAGCATTGCTATCGAGTTATTAAGAAAACAGGCTCGATGTATCTTCATTGCGATTGGCATGCGGCTCATCACCTTCGTGTTCTAATGGAGCAAATCTTTGGTGAAGCGAATTTCAGAAGCGAGATAATTTGGCAAAGAACATCATCCCACAACGACCCAAAGAATTTCGGGAATATTACCGACCACATTCTCTATTTTGCCAAATCCACCACATTCACGTGGAATCGACAGTATGTTCCGTTCTCCAAAGAATATATCGAGAAATGGTATCGAAATGTGGATGATAAGGGTCGAAGGTATATGTCGAGCGACTTGGCAAGCCCTCATCCTAGACCAAATCTCACTTACGAGTACAAAGGTTTCAGACCTCCCACTAATGGCTGGAAAGTCTCGCTAGAGGTTATGAAGAAAATCGACGCGGAGGGTAGGCTAATCTTTCCGAAGCAAAAGAATGGAATCATCCGTCGGAAGGTCTACCTAGAAGCGAGTAAAGGGCAACTCCTACAAAACCTCTGGTCTGACATCACTCCTATCCATTCTCAATCGAGAGAAAGGCTCGGGTATCCAACACAGAAACCAGAGGCGTTATTGGAACGAATTGTTAAATCATCGTCTAATCCGATGGATGTCGTGCTTGATCCCTTCTGTGGTTGTGGAACAGCTATCGTTGTGGCTCACAAACTTGGAAGGCAATGGATAGGAATTGATGTTTCTCCGACAGCATGTAACCTTATGGCTAATAGAATGCGAAAACTTCATGTTTCGCCTAACATTATGGGTATGCCTTTCTCAGAAGATGACCTTCGAAAACTCCCACCTTTCGAATTTCAGAATTGGGTTGTTCAACGTCTATTCGGAAGAGTTTCAGCACGCAAAAGTTCAGACATGGGCATAGATGGTTTTACGTTTGAAGGTGTTCCCATTCAAGTCAAACAGTCGGACGATATAGGCAGAAACGTAATTGATAATTTTGAAACAGCAATAAGACGAAGAAAACAAACAAAAGGTATTATCGTTGCTTTCAGTTTCGGTAGAGGTTCTTTTGAAGAAATAGCAAGAGCAAGCCTTCATGATAACATCGAAATCAAAGCTCTTACGGTGAAGGAACTACTAAAAAACCAAATTCAAACAATAGCGTAGATCAAGCCATGACAGATAAGTTTACAGTATCCTCGAATAGGAACAGATAAGAAGACCAAGCATTGGATAAGAAAGAAAGACATCAAAGCTGGTTTGAGGAAGCTCGGCTTAAAGAAAGGTGACACGGTAGGTGTTCATAGCTCTCTAAGCAGTTTCGGTCACGTTGAGGGTGGCGCTGACACTGTGATCGATGCCTTGCTGGAGACCATCGGAGAACAGGGAAACGCTGTGATGTCAACGCATTCCGCGAATTTGTCTGAAGACAAGAGAACGCCCGAAGAGATCGCTATGGGCGTTTCTTGGTTGCTAAAGATCCTGCCCTTTGACCCTGAAAATACGCCGGTCACAACCGGGATAATTCCTGAAACTTTCAGGAAAAGAAAGGGTATCGTTCGTGGGCTTCATCCCAGCCATTCAATAGCGGCTTTGGGCCCAAAGGCGAAGGAGTTATCTGAAGGTTGGCACAAGGTGCTCGATTCGGATGGTTACATACTTCTCATTGGCGTTGGCTTGGATCGCTGCACGGCCATGCATCTTGCAGAGAAGCGCGTGCAGTTTCCTGATCGCATTCGGAAAAAGATCACTCCACCGAAATGGTTTGTTGAGAAATATCCTGAAGGCGAGTGGGAATGGGATATTGGTCCTTATCCAGACTTTGCCAAGCTAACGGAGCCATGTCTTGAACGTGGAATAATGAAGACCGTAAAGGTTGGCGAAGCCACTCTAAAGCTGGTTAAGCTAAGGGAACTGATAGACCTGTATGCAGAGTATTTGGAGAAGAACCCTGATCTTTTCTATGGTGTTTCCCAAACTAACGCGCGCCAGAAAGGTATTTGACAAGAATGCTCACCCTCTGGCACGCCTATCCGAAGTATTCGAGCCTGCGTACAAAGAATGAATACGCCTCTTGAGGAAAAAATGGTAGGGGGGTCAAAAACGATTAGATGTCGACTTGATCCTGTCAACTCGCCGACTGCATTCGGTATTGAAATGTGCTCCATGCGGGTGGTGCTGAAGCGAGTCTACTCGTGAAAGCCTGCGAGCGCACTCACGCTTACTTGTGATGGGAGTTCGTTAGCGCGCGCACTCGAACCCTGCGTTCAAATCCCGTCCCCCGCACCACTATGTTGGATTTGCGGAAGAGTTATAGCTGAACCAAAAGCACATGCGCAGATTGGTGGTTCGAGTTGCTTGAGGGGAAGACTGTGAATTTGAGGGTTATGGAGAAAGAGGACTTGCCGCTATTTGCAGAATGGGTTAACAAGCCTGAGTTCTTTGGAGAATACAATCCTCTAAGACAGACATCCAAGGCAGAGATAGAGAAGGATTTTGACAAGAGCACCCTTGAACAAACGGGATTTATTATTGAGGAGAAAGATGGAAGTAAGATTGGCTACATATGTCATTTTGTCCTATTGCATCCTGCAGGAAAACTGCTGGAAATAGGTTACTCTTTGGTTCCAAGTGAAAGAGGCAAAGGCAACGGCACAGAAGCTGTCGAGATAATGGTTGACTACCTGTTCCTTTCAAAGGACATAATGCGTATTCAAGCCTGCACAGATACGAGAAACCTGGCTTCTCAAAAGGTTTTGGAAAAAGCAGGTTTCAAGAAGGAAGGAACAATGCGTAAATATTTTTTTTCCAGAGGAGAACCCAGAGATGCTTATCTGTATAGCATTCTCAGAGAAGAATGGAAAGAACCGAAAATACTAGCGAAATCCAAGAGATAGCATATGGAAGGGGCGTCTATGTCAAGTGAAATAGATGCCAAGATCAGGAAGGCTAGAGATGCACTGAGAGAGTTTGGTTATTTTCCTGTCGATGTTTCAGCAAGAGAGTTTTATGATTACATGACCGGCGAGATCTTTTCTGAAGACCCTACAACCTTGCAGGACGTTCTCAACAACGAGTACATAATGATACACGAACTGACTGAGATAAGTGAACTCAAGAAAATAGGGAGAAAAATAGACAAACGAGTAATCATGGAAACGCCAAAAATCTCAGTCTATACAGCGCATTTTTACGCGATGGAAGCAGAACTCAAATATGCCCTTTACAAGCGTGACACATTCTGGGCGAAAATCAGGCTACGACAGCACAAAGAAAGTGTGTTAGATGATGATCCAAACCTTCCAGGGGAACTGCGACCAAGGGCAGAAGAAATATACGAAAAATACCGCAGGCTCGCCAAGGAAACATCAGAGCAACCCATAACCCTGTGAAAGCTTCGTCACTATTGAGGAGATCCACTTGCATTGGGCGCAAGCAAGTGCCTATTCAAAGCATGCCTGCGTGGAAAGAGAAAAGGATGGGAGTTGCGGGAGAAATCGCCACTTTGTCGGTAGTATAAGTTTGTGAAATAGGTTGCATTTCGGACGTGGGAGTG
>CAZDNV010000094.1:0-7476 GCA_964506875.1 uncultured Candidatus Bathyarchaeia archaeon | reverse complement strand
CTGGTGGCGATATGCAAGTAACCATGTTGGGCGGTCAGACCGTAGTGTTTGTCAATATCCCCGATGGTACTTTCTTGCCAATACAGGTTACACGCATTTGGGCAACAAACACAGATGCAACTGATATTTTAGCATTGTTCTAATATGCCACTTGTAATAAAGATTGGGAATTTTATTGGCCGTCAAGGAGGGAGTGGGTTTGCCCCTCCACCATTTTCTCAAACATTTTGGCAGAACATCATAACATTGTGGCAAAACACTAATCAAACTTGGAACTAAAATGGGTAGTTCTTTAATTAACACAACGCCAGCAAATACGTATCCTGCTTTGATAAAAGTAGGCAATGATACACCTATTGACGCTACGCTAAAAACCTTGTCTGATGGTGCAGGTAATAATTTGCCTATACAGGCATCATCATCAACAATAAATTTTACTGGCACTACTACTGGTCTTCCATTTCAAGATTTTGGACTGTATCCTTACCAAATTGTTGTATCCACTGTTGGCGGTAATATAAATACAATTCAATCAGCAACAGCACCAAGTGGTGCAAACTTAGTTGGTGCTTCGGGATGGTCATTTAGTATAAGTGGTCAGAATGTTGCCGTAACGCACCCTTTAGGTGATACAATATTATTAGGTACAAGTCAAGGTTATAATCCCCAAGTTCCAATTTATTGGATTAGACAATATAGTGGAAATACAACTTCGGTATTTTCTATGATTCAAAATAGTACTTATACAGTGGTTACATTTTATGCTAATAGTTCAACTAATGCAGGATTCAGTAGCAGTCAAAGTCTAAGTAATGCTTTGAGAATTGTCTTTTTTTCAACAGTACGTTTATAAAAATTGGCAAAACATGAATAAAACTTGTCACTAAAATGGGAACTTCTTTAATAAATACAACGCCTGCAAATACTTACCCTGCTCTGATAAAAGTAGGAGATAACACAACTATTGATGGTGCATTACAAGCCTTATCTGATGGGGAAGGTAATGATTTGCCTTTAGAGGTATCATCAACAGCCGTCAATTTTACAGGTTTGGTTACTGGTCTTCCACCGCAACAAAGAGGATTTTATCCTTATACAGTTACTATTGGTACACTTTCGGGTGCATTAAACACAATTACATCAGCAACAGCACCAAGCGGTGCAAACTTAGTTGGTGCTACTGGATGGGCATTTGCCATTAGTAGTAATAATGTTTCCATAACTCATCCTTTAGGGAATACCATATTATTAGGTGTTGTAAAAGGGATAAATGGGGCACAAGTTTTAACGAGGACATATACTGGTACTACAACTATTACGGCTTCTGTATTTCAAAATAGTACTTATACAGTGGTTACATTTTATGCTAATACTTCAAATAATGCAGGATACAGTGGTTCGGCAACTAACGCTAATGCTTTGAGAATTATTATTTTTTCAACAGTATATTTATAAAAAATTGCTGAACATCAATAAACTTGTCATTACATGGGAAATTCTTTAATCAATACCACGCCTGCAAACACATACCCTGCTTTAATAAAAGTAGGAGATAACACATCTATTGACGCTACGTTACAAGCCTTATCTGATGGAAATGGTAATGATTTACCTATGGAGGTGTCATCATCAACGGTCAATTTTACCGATACTGTTACTGGTCTACCAGTGCCTTCAAGTGGCTATATTTATATTTACACAATTGTTGTAGCCACTACTTTGGGCTCAAAAAGTGGAATTACATCAGCAACAGCACCAAGTGGTGCAAACTTAATTGGTGCTGCGGGATGGACATTTACTCTGACTGGAGATAATGTTGCCGTAACTCATCCTTTAGGAAATACAATTTTTTGGGGTCAGGTTAGAGGTGTAGGTGCTACAGAAACTTTAATTGCAGGATATTCAACTGCAAATAGTACTCTTAATAGAGCCATAGGTTCTAATGATACTTTTACAGTACTAACTTTTTATGGCAATACGGTCACAAACACAAGATACAATGCTGCGGCAACTAACCCTAATGCTTTAACAATTAATTTTTTCTCAACAGTATATTTATAATGACTATGCAAAACATACAAACCGAAGTTAGCACAAGTACCCCTGCTCCTGCACCTGCACCTGCACCAGTGGTAGAAACCCCTACTCCTGCACCTGCACCTGCTGAATCATTTGAAGAGGGTGGTTCAATTAAAAACGAAAGAATCCAATGGGTAGCCATAGGTATTTTTGCATTGACCATGATAGCCCTTGGTTACAAGGCATTGTATTACAATAAAGCCATCCGTAATCTTGGGTCAATTAACAACAACACGACTACCAAATTGAAGGAATTAGAAAAAAACATACGTGCTGTGCGAGGCGACAAATATGAAACAAATAGTTGATGAAGTAATATTCGGAAACCCATCTTACGAACAAATTCCATTGGTGCAGAGCGCAACCAATTTTGATTTTCTCCTACCCGAGATTTTTAAGACGGTTTGCCCTATAAACACCAGTACTTTGGTGCAGGATGAATTAAAAGTGCTTGTAGAGTATCAAAAGGATTTTAAGTCGCTTACGGAAAGCAAAATCAAGCGGTTTGCTTATTATGACCACAATCTTAGTAATGTCGTTGTTAACTTCCTGAGCAACTATGAAATTGATGCAACCGAGATGGTTGAAGAGATTATCAACATGACAAAACCTTTGTTGCTCAAAATAAAGTATAAATATCAGCGACCAAGACCCTATCAGTTGGCTACCTATTACAAAGAATCTTTGTTTCCACGCAAATCTAAAAGCGCAGACAGCCCGTCATTCCCAGCAGGCCATACGTTTCAGATGAATTTAATTCAAGAAACAATTGGGTCAATTTACCCCGACACTTATGCTGACTTGCGTAAACTCACCAGCGAGGTAAACGAGCAGAGATTATTTTATGGCTTGCATTTTCCAAGTGACATTGATTTTGGAAAAGAATGTGCCGATGCAGTTGTAAAAACAAAAATATGGACAAGCAAATTTCAAATCTAATATGGGATGTCTCCCCTGTGCCTAAGCCACGAATGACGCAGAGAGACAAATGGTTGCTTCCACCAAGAAAGCCAGTATTACATTATCGGAGGTTTAAAAAAACTTTAGAGGCTTTTAGTTTACGAGATAAATATATTGTAACGAATCCTCTTTCTCTTATATTTGTAATTCAAATGCCTGCATCTTGGTCAAAGAAGAAGCAAAACAGTATGAATGGCCAGCCACACACTGTTAAGCCTGACTTAGACAACTTGATAAAAGCATTTAAAGATGCCCTTTGCGAGAACGATTCCTTTATTCACACTTACGACCAAATGAGAAAGGTGTGGGGAGTTACAGGGGCAATAGTTATAGTGAACAACAATGATAAAAAAGACACAGACCCAACGACTGCTTAACAGATTGTTTAACGCCATCGCCTCTACGGTAGAAGATATTGGGTATTCCAATACCATCTCTTTATTGAACAATGGTAGGACACTGCATAAAGGTGATACGGAAAAATTAAACATCTGTGCTACTGCGGTGATAACCGTATTTGATATGAGCATGGGGGAGTTACTTAGTGGCACGCACAAAAAATACCCACGCAAGTACGCCTTTGGCATTTGGGTGCACCTGTGCAACGTAGAACTGGGGTACAGCCTAAGCGATTTGTCAATGTTTATCGGAAAAGACAAGAGTGGCTTATCAAGAGCCAAGAAAAACATAAATAACCTCAACACAGAAAATAAGTTTGAGCAGTTGATACAAAGCAAGTTTGACGCTTGCAAGGAAAAATTACAACAGATATTAAACACCCCTGCATAAAATGGATAATCAAGAAACAAACTCGGAAACTGGCTTTACCACGCATTTTAGCCCTTTAGAAGAAAATGTAACGCAACGAGACTATACAAGGCCCAACGTAAAGATTGATGATGTTACGCCAATTGCAGAACCTACATTTTCAATGCCGTCATTTGAAGAGTTGGATTCTAACTTCCGACAGCAGTTGGGAGAGGAAGACCCAAGCGGTAGTGAAGACCCAAGAAAAGTATGGGGCGGTGACGAGCCTGTAGGCAGTGCTAACCCGTATGTTGAAAATCTTGACAAGAAAGAGCAGAAGATGGCCAGTCAAGCCATGGTGGATGCTATCATGGATGGATACGCAGGATTAAAGAATTATTCCAACACGTTTATTAAAATTCCTAAAAACAGATTAGAGAAACTAATCAAGTCAGGAGAGATTGACCCGAACATTATGATTCCTTTGGGAAACAATCAGAGCGTTCCTTTGATGCAGTATGTAGAAATGTACAATGCGGAAACGGAAGGTACGATTTCTATGAGCCCCGAGTGGAGAGAAAAGGTTGAGCCAGTGTTGTTGCGTATTCTGATGAAGCGTAATATCGGAATGAGCGATGAAGGGTTGTTGGCTTATTATCTGATTTCTGATGCTGCGGTGACAGGTTTGCAGATGTATAGCCTAATCAATCAGAACAAGGCATTGTTGAATCAGTTAAAAGAAACAACTGAGGCCATGGGCTACAGGCCAAGTCCAGCAACACCGCCAAGCAATAAGCCGTCTGCTTACGCTGACGAGCCCACGCCGAGCCCTGAGCCAGCACCGAGAGCCCCGAGTGGAGTAGTAGAGTACTTTGAGCCCGAAGAAGCCCCCGAAGAGCAACCAAGGGCAAAAGCGCAAAGCAAAACAGAATCGTTTACGAATTTTGAAGTCTTGGAGGATTTACAACCCGAGCCAGTTAGAGCGTCAAGAACTAAAAAAAGCCGTGTAGTACAAAGCAAAGCCATGCCCGAATTTGGAGATGCTGAGTTGTTAGCACATATGGAAAACGTGGCTAAGTCGTCAAGTAGAAGGAAAAAGAAATGAGAGAACCGCAATTAGGGGTAGCCGTAGGAAAAAAAGGCGTTGGAAAAACATACACTACCAATATTATGCTACAGCAATACGTCAATGGCAATCCAGCCAAAGGAGTTGCAGGGCGTAGAGCATTGATACTTGATGTGAATGACGAGTTCACTCACGTAAAGGCAATTAGTTTAAAAGACGTAGTTCGTTTCAGTGTTCACCCCACGGTGGAGTTACGCAGGATACGACCATTTTTACCCGATGGTCGCCGTATGACCTTAGATAAGATAGCGGAGACGTTGTTTATCATCTTGGAGCAGTACAAGGGTGGGCTATTACTAATTGAGGATATCAATAGATACGTATCTGACCACTTGCCAAAAGATATTGAAGGTGCTATCTGTACCAACCGTCACATTGATTTGGATATCATCATGCACTTTCAGTCAATAGGTCGTATCACTACAAAGATTTGGCAGAACTGTAACTGGATGCGTTTTCATAAAAATTTGGATAGCGTAGATAGGCACGCCAATAAGTTTCAAGATAAACATGAGTTTTTACGATTGGTAGAAGGGCTTGTTAACACTGAATATCAGAATGGCAACAAGCGATTTTATCAGTACATCAATCTTGACGAAATGAAAATGATGGGCTTTATAGACCAAAAAAAATTCGATGCCGTACTTGATGAATACATTTTGATGAACCAACGCAAGTTAATTAAGCCGTATTTAAACATGAGGGATGAGAAAAACAAGCCCAAATATACCATGGATGATGCAAAACGGATGGTAAAGACCCAATTGCTCCAAACATACACATAACGGGTGTAAAAAGGTCAACACTTCGCAACCCCTTTCAAAGCCATAGTTAATATGGGCTTACTCTGTAAACGCAACTCCAAAGGTTGCGTTTTTTGCTGTTAGGCTTATTTTTTAATCATATTTCCGCAAATAAATTTGATGTGTCTTGTAGAATCTGCATTGTACAAGCGAATAGAAATTATGAATTGGAACGAAATTAAAGTCATTCTCGGCCAAGTTGCTCTGATAGCAACGGGAGTTCTGGTCGCAAACCAAGTTCAGAAAATGCTGGACAAAGCAAAAGTGACCGCACCTGCACAAACAAACCCTTAAACATTAAACCTTTAAAAAAACAAAAACTATGAATATCAAGAAATATCTTTCCGATGCACAAAACCGTGCACACGAATCTTTCGCGAACGCTGACGGATTCTTTGATGATGATTTGTCTTTCACCGCTGGTGAAGATTTTTTCGGTGCTGACGGCTCTGCCTCTATGGGTGCTCCTTCTGCTCCAACATCACAACCTTACATCATCACCATCACTAACACTGGTGCTGCTGTAAACAACTTTGAAGTGTTGGGTTCTTACGAGTTTATCAACAACGCTGGTTTCTCTGGTGGTTCTTTGACCATCGGTTCTGTTACCATCAGTTCTGCTATTCCAAACGTAACTTACCAACAAATGTTGTATCAATTCATGGTAAGCCCTTACAGCACTGGTTTGACTTACATCCAGTCTGCAACTGCTAACCAAGTATTGGAAACAATCAGCGTTAACACTAAAGATGCGAATGGTAACATTGCACAGAAAGTGTTCGTGCCTACTATTGACCCATATCAGTTCCAGTCAACTATCATTGCCATGAAATTTGGTTATCGCATTGATGGTTACACTAAATTGATTATCCAATCAGTATTGGCTAACGCTACTGTGAAATTGTACTTCTACCCTGCTGATAACATCAATTTGGCTCGTGGTTTGGCAGGTCGTCCTGTTAGCCGTGAGTACGGAAGCCCAGGGATTGTGAAAGCACAAACCGTAAAAGTAATCGGTTAATCCGTTTGATTTTATACCAAAAAAGGGGCGGGCGGTTTCGCCTTGCCCCTTTTTTATTTAAGCAGAAAAAAATATGAACTTATACCAAAGAGTAGCGATAGCAAACCCCAAAGAAGCCAAATCTGTTATCAATCAATTTGGGTATGAAATTCGCACAAATAATTTGCCACAAGCACTAAGAATGCTTGTATCATCAGAGGGCGAGCCAGCCCTTCGTGCAATTGTGAATATCCACCCAGATAAAGATTTGATTCTTGAGTGCTTTGCCGAGGACAAGTCTTCCATCAGAAAAGATGAAAATCAATCAAGCAATAGCAACAGTGATGTGTTTTTAAATGTTGTAGGTCAACAGTTGACTGAAGCACAGAAATCTACCCAGTTAACGAACACGTTTTT
Organism: uncultured Candidatus Bathyarchaeia archaeon; assembly: GCA_964506875.1. GTDB lineage: Archaea > Thermoproteota > Bathyarchaeia > Bathyarchaeales > Bathycorpusculaceae > CAZDNV01. The sequence goes on along the minus strand of CAZDNV010000094.1, from coordinate 344 downwards.
AATAGCGTCTACCTTAATTATTTTGACTGCTTTAATTTTAAAGAAATAAAATGAAACAAAAAATTACCAAAAGAGGTTTATTTGCCGTTAGTGCAAAGACCATTGATGAAAAAAAACCAGAGGTAGTTGCTTTGATGCAACGCTATGGAATGAATGTAAACGTGAATGATAGCAAGGAAAAAATTGATATGGCTTTCTTGTCTTTATTACCACGCAGTCGTGCCTTCCGTAAGGATTTTGCAAAGTTGGCTACTCCTGTCGCTGAAAAGATTCACTCAACATACAAAAACTACGTTGGAGAAGACTTTTTTAACTTGTTTGGTTTACAAAAGAAAAACCCCGTT
>CAZDNV010000093.1:0-7499 GCA_964506875.1 uncultured Candidatus Bathyarchaeia archaeon | reverse complement strand
TGTCTTAGTCTTCGGCTTCAGGTAACCCATCGGCTTTGCAGTCTCAACAGAATGGGGATATCTCCCGCAAACACCGAATTCTTTCGGGTCTGTGCAACAATGATATACGCACGCCTGTAATTTAAAGATGCCTTTCCGCTACCTGCCCCAAACCTGTTTAACCTTGCATTTTACGTGCGCTACGTCTGCTATCAGTAATCATAGCCTTCTATAAGCTTCCGGTTACTCAATGTTTGTGGAGTTGTGTCTTGCGGTCAAAATATCAGCCCAACTAACAACAGAATGATAATGAACAGCACAAGAAAAACGACGCAGAACACCACGGGCAGCTTGTTCTTCTGCCAAAATCCCTTCGATCTATTTCTTAGTCCAATCAGAAGAGTTATGAGTACGGAACTTGCAGTCGCCAAAGTCCAAGTGTAGCCCGCTAAAGACCAAAACGAGTGAACCGTCGGTGTCTTGGAGTCGATTCTGTCATAGGCCAAGAGTCTAAAGTAGGCTGAGTTCTGGTTACTGTAGCTCCATGAGGGGACTCTTCCGTATATACCATAATTCTGATCGAACATGTAGGCATCTTCTGACATGCGTTGATAGTTGATGGATTCAAAGGTGTCAACAACTCCGAACAGCTCAACAACTATGGTATATTTCTGATTTTGCATATTCGGAGGGACTCTAAACCAGAACGTGTAATCTGTCTCATTGTTTCCGCTCAAAAACAAGTCCGGAGAGGATTGCTGTGTGTACAGTTTGCCTCTAACCTTCTCATTTCCGTCTAGCACAAGAACCAGCAAAGATTGAAGTTTCAAAGTCGACTTGTCTAAGAACTCAGTTTTGACTGAAACGTAGAAGGAAACGATAGTCTTAGGATGCACAATTTCGTCTAGCAAACCTGTCTCGCTAATGTTGACCTTGACCCCATAATTGGGAAAATAGGGTGATGATAAGGCCGTAGGATTCAAAGCAGGTTGGTCTGTTTTGAAGGCATCCCAACTTTTCACCAAATCAGGGTTGTCAAAGCTCGTCAAGTAAGTTGCAGAGAAGGGAACTGACACAAGGCCTTGATACAAGACTACACCCACGATAAGGACTGATACGACGAAAAGCACTACCCAGATCTTGACAATTCTTGCTGCTTTCTTGAGTTCTTCGCCGAATCCTTTCTTTTTTCCACTCATTCAAAATCCCTATTACTGCGATTGTAGTTCAGGTTTGCTTTCACAATCTGCCCCATTTCTATTGGTGGAGTAATAACATTTGTGTACTTCCTGCAAATCTAGTACTTGAGAAGCAAATAAGCAGGCATGATGGCATTGCACACACTAACCTGCATTTTCATAGCTGGTTACGTACAATATCACTTGCATTGCGAAATCAATCGATTTTAGCGCCTTGTGGTATGCAGTCTTGAACTCTTGAATATAGCGATTCTCTAGCTTTTTCTTCTCTTTTTTCTCCTTTTCTTTCTGTTTGGAGACGGAATCGACTGGTTTCTTTACGTTTGAGTGCGCTATTCTCTGTCGCCACTCTTCCAAGGCTTCTTTTTCATTCGCCAGGAATTTCTGCTTGGCGTCAATCTTCATCCAATGGTAGAAAATCCTGTCCAACCCTTCTTTGACGTTGCATGAATGTATTAAGCTTCCTTCATTGTTTCCATAAAGAAATGATCCCACCGCCACTCTGAATTCGGAAACGATTTTTTCTATCTCACCATCTACTTCTTCCAGTTCTTGCTCTCTCTGCCTTCTAACGCTTGCTTTGAGCCCATCTACGATTTTTGAGTAGACTTCTAGGTCAGCAATGTTGACGATTTTGCTGACTTCCAACTGCTTGAAATCAAAATTTAATGGTACTAGCAATAGGAAAACGATTGAGGAGTAAGATATCAGAATGATCCATGAATTACTCCCAGCCGAGGTTCCTTCCATGTAGAAGGACAGAAGTGTCGTGAGAACATAGGCAATAACAAAGAAGAACACTATGTAGTTTGGTAAGACTATTCTTGTTCTGGTTAAATAGTGTAATAGCAATGGAAGACCGATTGCTGCCCCAACGATTGCTGGCAAAGCATACGCAAACTCGGGGAAAAATGTCTGGGATAAGTGCAAGGAAACAAAGAAGAGGGTTGCATAGGCCATTGTGAGAGAACCATAATACCCGTATTTTGGATGAAACGTAAACAGAAAACCAATTGCCATCGTCACGGCGATTGAAACCGCAAACCAGTGTTGACCTGAAGCTATCAGGTCGGCAGCTATGAGAAACAGTAGCACAAACAAGGATGCAATCGACGGATAGTATGCTCGGCGAAAGAGTGCCTGTACTCTCTTCAGGTCGTCTCTAGCTAGTCTTCTAGTTAGCAGATTTGCCCTCACTACAGCTTTCCTTCTTCTCCTCATAAACACGTTCGATGACTTCTTTGAACTCTGGCTTTATCTTGATTGTGAATTCGAAATCCTTCGGCGGAAAGTAATTCTGGACTACGCGAGCCTTAATCTTATGTTCCTCCTCTGCAGAGGGAAATCTCACGTATACTTTTTCGAAATCGTTCATAGCCAGGTCGTTTCCTAAGCTATCTATCCAAGCAACTGCTTCTGATTTGTCTGTTCGTCCGACATGAAGCCCTCCATGAGTTGGCTTGAAATTCGATATGGGCAAGTGTATACCTCCGACGGCTTCATGCTCATTGATTACTTTGCAGCCATCAGGGAATTGTATGAATATCGTTATCTCTTGTGCTGGGGCTTGCCCCTTGTTGGACAATTCAATACTTATGGGAACAAGGTCAGGCGGAGGATCTCTTTCCGTAAATGGATTGAAGTATGCCAGATTCGTTAAGTTCTTGAGTGCTTCAAAAGAAGCTAAGAATGGAGTTGGTGGTGTTTCAGCCTTTATCTTCTTGATCGTCGTGAATACAGGACTTGCAGTGATGCTTTTAGTCGGGTTCCCTTCTCTGTCAATTAGGAATAATTCAAGATCTGGTTTCTTGGCGATTTCTTCCTTGCTAGATTCGAATAGCAAGGCCAACTCAATTGAAGTCGCTTCTCTTACTGTTGTGCCAACTCTTATGTAGTATACTTTCCCACTTTCTGTCTTGGCAGCATGGGGAAAAGTTCGAAATCTGGTAACCTTCAGTTCATAAATATCCCCTTCAGGCTTGTTGATTGTCGAAAAGCTTGGCGTAAGCGGTGGATCACATCTGTCTCTTGCAATGTTCATTACAAAGAGCTCGTGTTCCTTCTTTGCCTTCATTCCTTCAACGGTGCCGTCGTCACAAATTCCGATCAGAATCCTTCCACCAAGTGAGTTAGAAAAAGCCACCATCTCTCTTGCAAGTCCTACTGGATCTGAAAGAATGTCGCTCTTCTTGAACTCAACCGTTTGACTCTCTCCAACAGTGATTATTTCATCTACAGGGTTCTTTTCTCCGTTTACGCTCATTGTTTCAGCGTTATGAATATGGTGCAATCTATGATATAAGAAGTGATGCATAAGACGACAACTCATTTCTAACATACGCTTCATTGCGACCTAAAAAGCACCTTACGAAAAAGATGCTGACTCTGCATTGGAAAAGAACAAAGTCCCAAATGTTTCGCGCTTCCAGCACCGCTGTTCGCTCCGCTTTCAATAAGATTTTTCGCTCATCACCTGTCCTTAACGCCCATACACGACCATTGATAACCCGAAAAAAGTTGGTGTTTACATCGATAAACTCTGATCGAATGGTTTCTTGAAACATGATTTCGATTTGGCCCTCATATTTGAGGCGTTGTATTGCTAAATAGCGCGCGCACGTGTGCGACAATGCACGAAGGTTCTTTGGACGTGTTTGAAGAAGGGAAACTTTGACACACGTAGTTGACGTTGGTTCAAACCGCACGCCCCGCGCCAACAGACAACAAGATGAAGCGTTGTGTTTTGAAGATATTTCTAGAAAATCTTGATGATTTGCTGATATCTCAGATTTTGAATCAGTTTGAGAGTTCATTCATCCTCAAACTCGATAACGTGCGCAAGTTAACGTGAGACTCTAGAAAAGGTCTTGCTTCTTCCTACTAAACACAAGATCCAAGAAATATCCAACGAAAAATGCCACTACTATCTCAATCAGTTGCCAGATTATTCTGCCGGCAAGTGTTGCTGGAGAGGGCACATTTGGTATCAAAAGCCAGTCCAAGACCACGGGTATTGTTATCATGAATAGGAGAATGTTGGCCAGTTTGACACTATACTCTAGTCTCCTTGGCATTAATATCCAAGAAACAATCGAGAGAATAAATGCCAAAGCGATTATCAACTCTATCCTGCCTATGCTCGGAGCGATGAGACGAGCAAGAACAGCATACAATGTACCATTATAGATGTCAATCGCGTACACGATCCACATTATGGTGCATAATACCATCATTATCCAAAGCATTGCTGTGCTTTCATTATCAGTTCGGTTGTCCTCTCCTTTTTTCCAAAACCAAGCAAAGTAAACGATCACTATGGTAAAAAAAGAGAAGAAGTAGGCGAAACTTACCCTAAACTCATAGGAGATTAAATCCATTTCTTTCTTGTCAGTGACTTGCAGATTCAGAATATGGAAGTCTGTCTGATTGTTTTGAAACCGCAACTCAACCTCTATGGGGAAAATCCCGGTTTCATTCGATCTTGTTGAGAAGTAGAAGTATGAGCGTTTCTGAGCAAATATAGTTACGTTTTGTTCTGAAACGGGAAAAACATCAACACAGGCCTGCTCGGACAATATTCTGATTGAACAGAACAGGTCCTGTTGACCTATGTTTTCCACGCAGATTCGTAGTGAAGTAGTTTGGTTTAGTTGTACCGGATTGGGATCTATTCCACTACAGTTCTCGTCTATGAAGACCGAGGTGTCTTGCGAAAAGCATTGTGGTATGGTGCAACGAGTGATCGCTACGTATCCAAGAAAGATCAGCACAGCAATGCGCAACCTTCCATTTTCACTTCTTATCAGCATTGATTCTCCATCTATCTAGTGCCCGCTAGAGATTCAGTGATTTCAGATTTAAGAATATATGATCCGATATGGTTCTCCTTGTTTGGGTCTCGCCGTTGCTACACGGATCAAAGCCTGTGAAAGCAGAGAGACTGCAGAGAACTAAGAGATCGTAGAGAGGTAGACCAGTCGTACACGTGAAGTGCGCACCAGGACGAGCGCGCAAGGCAGGCCTACCTTTCCAATTTCAAACTTGCTAGAGCTTGACAGTTCCTCTTCCAGTTCCTCACTCTTTCTTCTGTAGCTTCAACACGCGGAGCCCATAACTCAAAAGTTGTTTTGTTAAGTGAGCAAGCTAGATTCATGCAGCGTTCTGCTTCTTCACATTTTTCATTCTGAACGACCAAATTCTTGATGACAACTGGATAGACAACAATAGGATAGTCCAGCTCAGTCTTTATTGTGAAAGCTTTCTTTGAATGTCCACAGACTCCGACAAGCACGTCAACGTTCTTTTCCCCAATAACTGCCTTTCCCAGAATCCAACATACTGAGTAGTATGGAGGTCCTAGAGACTCCTTGGGAGCGTACATTGGTCCAGTCAACTTGAGTCTGGCAAACTTGTGCCTCATGCGTAGCACCAATTTCTACCCTAGTGATAGTGGGAGATGCTGTATTTGAAGGTAACGTTTATTAAAAAGTGACGTTTTCGGTACGTGCTAAGGAGAATGCGACTTGAAATGTTACGGAACGAAGTCAAAGAATGGCTGAAGAGTGAGCAATCCCATGAAAAATCCATAGCGAAATCAGGAATTGGAAGAGCAAAGTACAACCGCATAAGGAAAACGGCGCTAAAAGGATTTGAAGACCTGACCTTTCTAGCCAACAACCTGCCTGAGAAGCAGCTTAAGCAAATCTTCAGTACTGACAAGAAAGAGGTGACGAGTTTCTTTGAGTCGCTCTTCAGCTTGAAGATTGAAGCGAAAAATCATGAGCATTATCTGAGAAAGAAAGAAGAGAAAGAACTCAGATTGAAACGTGACCGACTGCTGAAACTTGCTGCTGCTGTCCTAGGAACAATCGGAGAGACAGAGTTTGTGCGTGCATTGCTTCCTCAACAGTTGTCGCAATACGTTCAAGGGTTTCCTTACGTTAGAAACTTTGAGTTTATCGTCACTCAAGCAATGCGGTAATCAGTTAAATCATAGTTGTCGTACACAAAGCTCTCTCTTGTTATGCAACACATGTTTTATGTGTCAGAAAGAACATTTCTAATGATGGTAAGTGTCGATGGTGACTGCGGGCAATCCATACTCAACGATCGGAGAGAAAGAGTTCCTTGAACTATTGGGAAGTTTGATCTTAGGAGCGTCTGAAGAACACAAAAGTACAAGGATAGAAGTCCTTGAGGAATTGCAGACAAGAATTGCATCCGATTCCATCCAGGACAGGAATGGACTCATAAAGATCCTTCTAGATATGGCCAAGGAACAGGGACAGAATCATCCAGAGACTCGACTGATTTGCGAATCGCTTGCCCTCCTTATTAGGATGAATAGAGAGACACTCAAGAGAGTTCTAGATGGACTTGAAGCACAAGAAGACAAACACAAGGAAGGGCGGCTTTTCGTATGTTTCTCGCAAATCGCCCCATCATTAGATCTCGATCAAAAAGGGCAAATAATCCGCCCTCTTGTTGGCTTCTTGATGACCAGAGACAACCTGACCGACATTGGAGTGGAAGAGGTTTGTGACTGTTTAGTCTCTCTAGGGCGTGAAAAACTAGGTCAAGAAATCGTGAAGGAATCTTCACCCTACCTGAATTCGCCCACACTCAGACTCTGTGCGATTATTTTTTCCGTGAGATTATGTGCAAGATTCGCCGATGATAGACTTGCGCCAGATATGCTGAGAGTGCTCGAGAAATCTATGAAAAGTTACTTTGATGGACACTATACTGAGATAGAACGAGAAATATGCCAGTTTCTTGAGAGAGTGACTGCACAGCAAAGTTTGTCTCTCTTGCTCAAACTTCTGAGAAAACGATCCAATGAATCACTTGATCACATTATCAAAGCAATTGCCAAAGTTCTGGATACGTATCAAAATCATGTTGATGATGTCTTAGAAATGCTTCATGAAGATCTCAGCAGAAATGCTGCCGATGCTTTAATACAATCTTTCTCAAAAATGAGAGAACCAAAAGTCGATCCGCGTGAACTTCTTCGTTCAATTCAAGATTGGAATGTATATCCAACGGACATTTATATGAAAGAACTGTTTGTCAAGATGGGTAAACCATCCAAACCAGCACTCTTTGATCTTCTCCTAGATCGGAAAAGGGATGCTTTTGCTCTACGATGCTTGAAGGAAATTGGCGTTTCAAGAGAGGAAATATCCCAGATCTTTCCGAGACCCCCAATGTCGCAAATTTATGACTATTGCTTTGCTGGACGAAAAAAGAATCCAAGGAGCTTGACTGAAATGTGGAAAGATAAGAGCAGCCTAGGCAGAGAAGTGCCTGGAAAACCCA
>CAZDNV010000092.1:0-7676 GCA_964506875.1 uncultured Candidatus Bathyarchaeia archaeon | reverse complement strand
TCTTTGCCAAGTGGGGTATCCTTAAAGCTCTGAACACCTGAACGTGACTTATACCAGTCCATTATCTTATAGAATATCGCCATTATGATTGCTATTGAAAGTATCTGCAATACCCATAATGGGAATATCCCCATACAGGTAGATAAAACTATACCCATTGATGTAAAGAACATCTGTATAGCCATAGGTGGAAAAGACTGTGTGATGAGTATAGGCATAAGTGAAAAAAGGAGTATTATCATCATGCCAGCGAATAAACTTAGCCCTGGGTAGTATTCATCCAGGAAACCTCCCCAGTCGTTAACATAGATATTAGGGTTGTCATAGAGGGTGTTGCCTATGCTGTGAAGGGGAATTATATCATTTATATGGAATGTCCCAAAACCCCACATTATACCTGTGTAGCTACTATAGATGAGAGCATTATCTGATATATATTCTCCTGATAATATCTGGTATCTGCCAGAGGCATTGATATCAGTGTTATTAAAGATATAATGGTATTCATCTACATTATTGAATGATACATAGTTTATTTTTGCATAACCATATAGGTCATCGAACTGGACATCATCAGTGACATTTATTATCCCAATCCAGCTTTTATAGAAACTCCTTGAATAGAACCTTTCTTTATACCAGTTTTTGCTTTGCCACCCATACTGCTCATCAAGATATGCTACATCGTTTATCTCATATAGCAAATAACCATCCCAGTCTGTCAAAAGGAATGTATATGGTATCCCACTTATTTCTGTGCTGATGATATCATAATATATACCCTGTTCAAGCAATGTTAATTGAGAATAGTTCTCTCTTTCAGGTGAAAGGGATTTGAGGCTTATATGCCTTGCAAGGTCGCTGGAGGGGTCTCCGATAGTGAAATTCACATATAGGAGCTGATAGCCGAAACAGTTGCTTACATTGATTATGATAGAATAGTTTGTATCATCAAAGCATACATATGGCTCAAGGCTGACAAGTATTGTATCTGTATCAACTGTATAGATTGCATCATCCAGCATCGTATACCATTCACATGTGACATTTATAGCGATGTTGAAAGAACTGTCTGTAACCCCTTCTAATATCAAATCATGGTCTTCTCCCCATTCAACAGATGTATATGTCTCATCTTCTACTGGATAAGTCAAGGTCAAATCAGGAGTTATGCCTGTAACATTTATTGTATCATAGCAGTAGTAGTATCCGCAATCATCTGTATATCTTACCCATACTGTATAGATACCGTTTCCGTTGCATGGCAATGTATAGTTCCATAATGCATTATAGTCATAGTCATTTGAAAAAATGGCTCCATCATCTGAGAAAGCCATATATGTAGCATCAGGCGCATACATATGCAACTGTACATTGAGGGTGTCTGTATAGTTTATGTCATCATAATCCTCACTGGTTTCATTATACCCCATTATGTACATGCTCATGTTGTCGCAACCTGTATAAAAAAGCCATATATAATCAGTATCGGAGCTATTACCGTCATCATCAGTCCAATTATAGCCAGATAAAGGATAAAAAAGAGTATAGCCGTCAGAGGTAAGGTTCACATACCATGCATATGTTCTGTTCATGCATAGGTCATTGAATGTCCCATTATGCCAATATCCTGTTGTAATACTATCATTATTATATTCATCAAGATATGACCATTCAATACCATTCCATTCATATAGATAAATTGTTGAATTTATAGGATTTGCTGTATCATTATCCCATATTTGTACAGAGAAATCAGTATTATTAGAATTGCATGAAGATGCATTCAAAGGCTCATCATTATTACATTCTGGAAAAATATCAATAGATAAAAATAAATCATCTATATAATAAGTTCCAGCAAGTGTATTACTGAACCTTACACCTGTTATATAATCAGCAGATGAAGTAAAGCCTTCCCAGGCTAAATCCCATCCTGAACCATTATTGCCAGATAGACGATATTCATCTGTAGTCCAATTAATATAAAATGAGACATTGAACCAGCTATCATCTATATATTCTGACACATTAACACCAAGAGAGGTTTTCATGTAATTGTTAGAAAAATCAAATATAGAGCCAGCAAAAGCGTTAGACCCCTTCAAAAGATAAATCTGGGGGATAAAATTACCAGATGTATTTATTGAAAAATTTATATATTCTGGAGTATCAGGATTTATAAGAGTGAACTCAGCATTTTTAAAATTTCCTGTTGTATGGTGTTTAAAACAGTTTGGTGGTGAAACAAAAGTATCAGTGCTGACGCTACCTGGGTCTGCTACATTCTCAGAATATGTATACCAGTTAGCACTTGGGTTAATACCTGATGTATCATCATCAAAAGCCTCTAAGCATGCTGATGCTGTAGAAAAAAACAAGGTTAAAACTAATATAAAAGAAAAAAATAGATTTATTTTATGTATATATTTTATCTGTTTCATGTCGCAACCTTTTCATTATCAGAGCGATGGGGAAAATTTCTTCTTTTGATAGCATAAACTATGCTAAAAAAAGAAAAAGGAAAAATGATTTCCTTTCTTCTCTGATTATAGAATGGTTTTGACGATGGAATATACGACCCCCAATATGATGAAGGTTGTAATTAATCCTAGTAAAACATATTCTGTTGCTGATATGTTCGCATCGCCATCAAGGGCGTGTATGTTACTAGCGATTATTGGTATTAAAACTGATGCAAATACAACATAAATTAAAACATCCATGAGGTCTTTAACTACTAATTTCTTTTTTTCTGCCATTGCTCTGATTTCACCCATTTATAGTATGCTATAAGTAGGTTAAAAACCTTTCTGAAGAAGATATTAGGGGATTACCCATCCATGAGAAGTAAAAAATATGGATGCGTAACCCCTATTTTTGGTGATTGAGGAGAGTTTATGGATATAACTATTTTTTAATCTATTCCCTCATATAAGCGATACTATTACAACTATCACTACTACAAGGATTACAACTACTATAAGCTGGTCTTTGATGCTCTGGATAGTGATTTTCTTAGTTCCAGTGAACAAGTTCCAGACATTGTATGCGCCCCATAATAAGATGACAATGGTCAATAATATTACAAGCGCTGGATTTACTCCTTCAGCGTTCTTGAGCAGATGAGCAGGCTCATCAGCTGATGGTTCCTCTGGGTCATCGAAATCCAACGGGTCTCCAAGTATCTCCATTATACCCCAGAGTGTTGTAGTGTTACTGCTCTGCCATGTTTCATTATCGCTCTCCCAGCGTGGAGTTATCTCATCTAGCTCATCCCAATCCTGCCATATGCTGTAATCATCGCTTTCATTATCTAAGAAACTTATACTTATGTTCACAGGAGTATTTACATCTATGCCACCGCTAATCAAATCCCAGTTCAAAAAGAATGCATAATTAGGATATTCATAGTCACGGAACATGTTGCCCCAGCTATCATCATCGATATAATCATAGTAGCCTTCACCATACCATTCATCTGGGCTGTCAGGTATCACCTGTGTGAAACCCCAATAGCCGAAAAGGGTGTCTGTCCCATCAACCTCAAACATATAATCGTTAGCATCATAACCATCATTATTGAAATCAAAACGCAGTCGGCAGAAATCATCCCATTCTATAGGGTCGCCATCCGCAGTTCCATCAGTAGGGTTATAAGCATGTATAACAAGGATGTTGTTAGGGAATACAGCATCTCCCCAGTCCTCCCACCATTCCTCAGCAAAATGTTCATCAAAGAAATCTTCCCAGCCTGTGGTCATAACGCTGAAAACATAGACTGTATCATTCTGAGCGCCTATCTCACTTATATTATTTTCATTATAGAAACTTGTTAAATCCCAAGAATTAATCATATCAACAAACATTGATGTATAGTTCCAGTAATCATCAACCTCAGACATCTCATCCATATCCTCAAATAACGTGGTAGCATCATACTGAGGAACTCCTATATAAGCGACATTATCATCATATAGGTCATAGCTAAGGTTCCACATAGCTATCCTGCGGAATTGAACTAAGTTTCCAGGGCATAACTCATTATCAGCACCGATGCCTGAATACCACATATTACTATTTGTAGCGCCAATTTCATAACTGCTAAATTCACTGTCAAGCATCCAAGTATCAGGCTCATCACCGCTAGCATCCCATATCTTGAAACGTGCGCTAAAATCTTCTTCTATCTCATCATAGAAGTTCCAGAGAGCTTTTACACGACAAAAACTAGAATAATAATCTGCCTCAGCTTGACAATAGGAAGTAGCATTAGACATGTTCGTATCCCATTTATCCTCTGCGCTCTCATTATAATAATATGGCGTCCCAGCCACATATCGTATCATATATAAACCTGCATGAGGGTCAAGAGGGTAAAGAGGGTCAAAAAGATAATATATCATAGCATAAAAGTTAGTGTTATCTTCAGAAATATTAGAAGACATGACACTCATAATAGCACTAACAACAAATTCACCATCCATATCAGATTGTACTTCAAAAGTCTGATACCAGCGATGTCCAGCAACACTATCATTCAGGATATATCCCCATACATTCCCACTGAAATTAACTACTCCGATACCGCTATCGTTATAAGGCTCCCATTCATCTGGGCTGTTCTCAACCCAGTCATTAAGATATACTCCTTCTGGGATATTCTCCCATATAAGGCTGTCAGTCTGGGCTACGGTCAATGGCACTAAAAAAGAGATTGTCAACAGCGTCAAAATCATTACACATAATATTTTATTTTTTATCATTTCATAGGTCGACCTGTAGAATATATCGCAAGATTAGTATTTATAATTTATTAATAAGAGAAGTGATGGGAGAACAGGCTGAATAGCAGAGAGAGGAAAGGCAAAAATTTACCGACAATTCTTACACTTTTTCTCTGTCATAATGCCATTCTCCCAATACAAGAAGATATATATTGATAATCCTATATAAAGTTTCTCTTGTATATTGATAAACTTTGATATACAACATATGGTATCCAAGCCATGCTATAGCATAACCGTTTTATTTGGAAAAGCTTATAATAAAGAAAATGATTTTGAATATTTACCGATTTTTATGGCGACAGATAAAACCTATCAGCAGAAACTCTCTTGGCTTAAATCACATGGATATAAATTCAAAGCAAAAAAACCTGCAGTATCGACAGTGAACCGTTATTATTCAGTATTCAGGCGATATGGTGTAGATATACCTATAGAATATGCATCAGGTAATGTAAGAAGGATACCAAAGAAAATAGAAAGACAGAAATCTTTTACTACACCAAAAGGAAAAATCACTGCTGAACAGTTCAAAAAATCAGAAGGCTATCAACGGATACAGATTAAAGCTGAAGATAAAAAGACAAAAGAAGAGATAATACAAAAACTCCCGTATAGGTTTCAGGGACGCCAAATCTTCAACCATTATTACTCATGGGTGAAACATGTTAGAGACGAATTCACTTACAGCATAAGACCTCCGATAGTGGCTACAAATTCAAAAGCAAGCATAGACCATGCGAAAAAACAGTTCCAGACAGAAGTATACCCAGAAATAGCAGACCTTGTAGATAATCTTATAAAATACAGAGGCTCCATATACAGAGACCACGATTTCGGAGCATTATTATATTATGATACCTTCCAGATGGTAACAGCAAGCGGGGAGCATAACCCAAAAGGCTACATAAGAGTAGGATGGACTGCTGTAGAACATAAAGAAAGATTTCTTAAAGGTGTACTTGAGGCAGTGGAAAGAGCATTGCTTGTTTTATCCTCAGCCAGCGCATCAGCAAAATCATATCTCAAAATCACAAGAATAGACATATATGTTTCAACAAAGACAAGAGCTACAAAGACAGACCTTATGCGGGTGGATAAATGGCGTGGCGTATAACAGCGCTAAAACCACTTAAAACTGCTAAGACCCTCAAGAACATAGCGGTATTCGATATAGAGACTACTGAATGGCTTGATGACACCTACGGGCTTACCAAAGAAGAAGTGATGAAATGGCATGACAAGCCTATAGTGCCATTCCTTGCAATGTTCTACGATGGGAAGAAAATAAAATACTATGAGGGAAAAACCTGTGTAACAAAATTTTTGAAAGACTATCTACATTTCAAAAACCGAGGATACCTTACCTTTGCACACAATGGCGGAAAATTTGATTTCATCGCCCTATACCAGGCGCTAATTGAAAGCCAGTACCTTCGTAGCCGTTTTCACCCTAAGCCCATTTTAGCTCATGGTAGCATAATATCACTTACAATGAAAGACAACGATAAGCATGCATGGCATTTCCGTGACAGCTACATGCTCCTGAAAGACAGCTTAAACAATCTTTGCAAATCATTCAAGCCTGACCATACAAAGATGCTCAGACCAAGATGCAGATATGAGGATGATAAAGAAGGATGGCGTCTCTACTGTGAGAACGACTGCAAAAGCCTATATGAGATATTAAAGACTTTCAATAACATAATAATTGATATAGGAGGGTCGATAGGATACACTGCTCCATCAACAGCTATGAAGACATTCAGGAAAAAATTCCTGAAAATAGACATCCCAGTATATTTTGAATACAACAACCTTTTCAGGAATGCCTATTATGGTGGAAGGGTAGAAGTGATAAACATGCTTGCGCAGGAGACAGGACATCCATACTATTATTATGATGTGAACAGCGAATATCCTGATGTTATGGCAAGGAACATCTTCCCAGTGAGCAAGCCGAAGAATGTTTTATATAAAGATGTGGATGAATGTTTCGGCAAATGCGGGATAATGGAATGCCATGTAAAAGCCCCTGATATGCACATCCCTATATTGCCATTCCATGACCTTACAAGGACAAAACTAATTTTTCCTGTAGGGGAATGGGATGGGTTCTATGAGTTCAGCCTTATAGAAAAAGCCCTCATGTGCAACTATGAGATTACGCCTAAACGCATATGGGAATTTGAAGGAGAAAGGATTTTCCAGGAATACATAGACCGTTTTTATTATTTAAAGCAGAACAGCGAAGGAGCAGAAAGGACTATTATGAAACTTTTGATGAACAGCCTCTATGGGAAGTTTGGTGAACACCAGGAAAGGGAGGAGCTTATCACAGACCCAGATGAAGACATAACAGGCGCATATCCATACGATAACGTATTCGGTTACAGCATACGCAAATATGAGAAGTTCTCAGCATATCATCTTCCAGCTATAGCATGCCGTGTCACAGCCCTGGCTCAACTTAAACTTTATTCTTACATAGAAGAGATACAAAGAAAGAATGGCAAGATATATTATATGGATACAGACAGCGTAGTCACTGATGTAAGGATACCTACAGGGACAGGACTTGGGGAATTGAAACTTGAGCATGAGATACAAAAAGCAGTCTTCCTCGCTCCAAAGACCTATATCCTTCACACATATGACCTTGACAACCCGTATAAAATAGTTATGAAAGGTTTCACAGAGCATTTCAAAAAACATTTTACATATGAGGATTTTGAGGAGGCTCTGCTTACAAATGATTTTTCTAAGTTCAAAGAATGGCAGATAAGCCCCGCTAGTATCAAAAAAGTCAATATAAGGCATCTAAGCGGGTTCGTTACCCTTGTAGAGCCTCAAAGCATCCAGAGCATGTACGATAAAAGACAGGTAATG
>CAZDNV010000091.1:0-7739 GCA_964506875.1 uncultured Candidatus Bathyarchaeia archaeon | reverse complement strand
AAGAGGGCGTTTCAGATAGCGAAGGCCTCCTCCAAGATTGCCAAGGTCAAGATTAATCCTGGGGAAGCCAAACCTCACAAGAAGAAGGACTTGAAGCTGGTGGTTAGAAGGCATCCGCAAGATTATCCGTTGACTTCGAAGAAGGATCTGGTTCTTAGGGCTATTGATTCGGCAAGGGATCATGGAAAACATGTGTCTTCGATAACTTGCAGATATGGCGAGATCTTTGGTCAGAAATACTTCGTGAATAGCGAGGAAACTGAGATTTCTTGGTCACCATTGTTGGTGGGTTTGACCATCCAAGTCGTATCAAAGACCGGAGACCTGCTTGTCGATGGGGCTGATGGCATGGGAGGAAGCTACGGATTGGAGCTATTCGATACGGAGAAGACCACCCCTGAGAGGATGGGTGAGAACGCGGGAAAGTGGGCTGCAGAAAAGCTGACAGCTAAGCCGGCACCCGCTGGAAAGCACAGGGCTCTCTGCGAAAACCGCTTAGTTGGGGTGCTTGCTCACGAGAGTTTCGGGCATTTGACTGAGAGCGACTTCGTCATTTCTGGCATGTCCCCGCTTGCCGGAAAAATAGGGATGAAACTAGGGTCAGAGCATGCAACAATAGTTGATGAAGGTACATCAGATGAAGGCCTATACCGTGGCTTTTGGCTGCCATTTGATGACCAGGGAACAGCCACGGCCAAAACAACTTTGGTTGAAAAGGGCAAACTGGTTGGATATCTTCATGACAGAAGCACGGCTGCTTTCATGAAGAGCGAGCTGACTGGAAATGCTCGAGCTGTGAACTACAATTTTCCTCCGATAGTAAGGATGAAGAACACTTACTTTTCGCCCGGTGACCTATCCATAGAAGAGGCTTTGGAGCAATTGGGCGCAGGCATATATGCCATCAGCACTGCTGGAGGACAGGCAAACATGGATGGCACTTTCATGTTCAAGGCTCTCAGAGGATACTACATTGAAAAAGGAGAGCAAAAATACCCGCTTAAAGAGGTAACGTTAACGGGCTCAATTCTTGACTTCCTCAAGAATATTGAGGGCGCAACCAAGGAACTGTTCGTTTTCAGCCCTTACTTTGGAGGGTGTGGAAAGGGTGAGCAGTATCCATTACCTTGTGGTCTCGGAGGTCCGCACCTCCTGATTAAGGAAGCTCAATTTGGAGGCGAGAAGTAATGACAGACGATCTAGATCGAATTGCTGATGAATTGTCTTCATTTGCGGAGCTAGGCGTCAAGAGGGCAAAGGCAAAGGGGGCAGAAGAATCAGAGGCTTTTGTCTCAAACATCAACACGCTATCTATCAGCATGAAGACAGGCGTTGTTGCAGCCAGACAGGGCTCTTCTCTAGGCGTGGGAATACGCGTAGTGCTGGGCAAGAAAGTAGGTTTCGCTGCCACGAGCGGAATAGACGAAGCAAAGATTGAACGTACCGTTCAAGAAGCTATAGAGGTGGCTAGGATTCGCCCCTTAGACCCGAAATTTAACCACTTGGCAGATCCCGTCAAGATTGCTTCGAAAGACGGAATTATGGACGAGAATATCCTCAGATTGTCTGAGACAGATGCAATGAAAGAGGCAAGCATGCTTTCGAAAACTGCGTTTGAGTATGACAAACGCGTGAAGGCCTTGTTTGGTGGCGTTGTTGTGCAGAAGGGTGCTTTTGCGGTTGCCAATTCAAGAGGTGTCTCAGATTGTTCTAAGGGAGCAGGCATGGGAGGAGGGGTCTACCTAACCGCCATTGAACGTGGAAAGCAGAAGACAGGTTCGGAATCCGTAGATACTAGGAAAATGCTAAGCTTTAGCGATGTCGGATCCAAGGCGGCCCTGCGTGCGATAGAAATGTTGAGATCAAAGCCACTAGGAAAATCCTTCCGGACTACCGTTGTCTGGGAGAACACTGCAATTGCCTCGCTGGTTCGAGGCATGCTTAATGAAGCATCTAATGCCAGAAATGTGAGCGAAGGAAAAAGCTTCTTCAAAGGCAAACTGGGTGAGAAAGTGGCTAGCGACGTGTTTACGGCTACGGATGACGGACAGCTTCCTGAGGGACTTCAAACATTCAAGGTTGATACTGAAGGGACCCCCCTTCAAACGACGACCTTTATCGAGAAAGGTGTGCTGAAAGAGTACATTTACGACAGCTATTCTGCCATCGAGGAACAAAGAGAATCTACAGGAGCTGCAGGCAGGGATTGGCCAGAGCCATTCATCTCAACTCCCACCATACAAATCTCAAACCTCGTCTTGAAGCCAGGAACCAAAGACTTGGAGGAACTTACAGGAGAAATCGACGAAGGCATATTGGTTACAGATTTCGTCATGGGATCCAGCCACGCCAATCATACAACAGGAGAATTTAGCATTGTAGCGCCAAGCGCATTCCTGATAGAGAAGGGAGAGATCAGAAACCCATTGGAGTCTGTAACGATTGCTGGCAACTTCTTCAGCGCACTGAAAGAAATCACAGACGTTGGCTCAGATTTCAGAATCACCGGCGCCGGCAAGGTCCCTAGTCTCGTGATAAACGATCTCTCAGTCTCAGGATAAGCCGATTCCGCCACGCCCTACACAAAAGCGAGCGAGAATGAGCGCGCGCTTGCCGCCTTTTCTGTCTCGTGTCACTTCTTGGCTTTCTCCAGACTGCAAAGAACCTCAAAAATCACCTTTGCCGCTTGGACAGCGGATATTCCCTGGTCATAGTTGGGTGCAATCTCGAGAACGTCAAAACCTATCAGACGCCCGTCAACTAGGACGTTCAATATGTCTAACAGGTGATTTGGCTCAAGTCCATCAGCTTCAGGATTCTGCACTGCAGGCACATAGGCTGGATCAAGAACGTCCATGTCTACAGACAAGTAAACATTATCATATTTCGCCAATTTATCTTTCAACATTTTCGCTGTTTTCTCTGAGCCTTGGCTTCGGATCTGCTGCGTAGTGAAGAATTCTATTCCAGTCTTCTTTGCATAGGCCAGCTCCTCTTTGCATACGGCTCTGGTGCCAACTTGAACTATTTTTCCAGGCTTCACTTCCTCGCTTAGCCTACGCATGAAAGTCGTGTGCGAAAGCCTAAGCCCCATGAACTCATTACGCAAGTCCAAATGAGCATCAAAGCTGACCACAGCCGTTCTTGAAGCTTTTCCCCCCAAGCCCTTCGCGATGCCCAACGTTATAGTGTGCTCCCCACCGACAATTACAGGTGTTTTGCCCATACCAACGATGTCTTTTGTGACAAGCTCGAGCATCTCCAGTGTTTTCTTCGTATCAGCGGAAACGTGTAAATCCCCAAGATCATGTAGCTGCAGATCTCCCACATCGATTCCAGTGCGGAAGCTGTAAGTCTCAATGTTAAGCGATGCTTGACGAATCGCGTTAGGCCCAAACCGAGCTCCAGTACGATAAGTGCTCGTAACATCGAAAGGAACGCCGAGCACCACGTAATCTGCCTGCTCCAAGGGCTTCTGAAAACCGCCAAACGAGTCTTGGTGAGAAACGAAAAGCTCATGATCAGTCATGCCAGAGCCTCTGCATTCGTACCTAGCTTATCATACTATTAGCTCTAAACTCTTTCGATCCACATCTTGGACAATCGCGTTTACGTTAACAGCTTGTATGGGGCCACGCCGAATGTTCTCTTCATGATTCATTTTCTTTGATCAAAGTCGGTCAACATCTTGCTTCTAGAAAGAGACGCTTTTCAAAGATAAGCCTTAACGTGAACCATCCAACTGCCACGTAGCTTTCCCTCAACTTCGTGTTCTTTCGGCTCAAAGGCGGTTGTTCTGAAATCGGAGAAAAGTACACAGGCTGAATCGCTTCTTACGCGCTACAAGATTCGAGTTATCCCTGACTTCAAAATAGTGAAAACCCGAGTTCTACGTTAGCGTAAAGGTATAAATGATATGCCAACCACAATATCTGTTGGTCCTACAGTGGAAATGGTCTATATCTGCCATTATTGCGGAAAAACCTACGAGAAAGCAATAGAACTCTGCCCTAAATGCCGCCGCAAGCTGAAAGCTGTCAGACTCTTCTGCTAGGACGTATGCGAGTTTTGTTTATAGTACTGCTTTGAGGAGATCCTCTCGCAGATTGACCCCCTGAAGAGCACGGTCGTATAATATCTATCTGCACTGTCAGGCAGAATTGTGACGACGACTCTCCCTCTGCCCAAACTCTCCGCTATTCTCAGTGACGCAGACAGATTTGCTCCTGAAGACGTGCCGACAAACAATCCTCTCTCCTTGGACAGCCTACAAGCCATTTCAACAGCGTCTTCATCGCACACCTGGATCCACTCGTCAATCAGGTCAGTTGAGACGATAGGAGGGATAAACCCGTCACCTATGCCCTCGACTTTATGATCTATTATCGACAAGTGTCTCGTCACATTCCGGGGAGCTTTGGATCTTAAGCCAACAGGCTCAACAGCCACTATCCTAGTATTGGGATTCGTCCTTTTCAGGGTCTTAGCAACTCCCATCAAAGTACCGCCTGTGCCTATGCCAGCAACGAAAGCATCAACTCTGCCTTCTGGGACTTGGGTCAGAATCTCTTCTCCCGTGTTCTCCATGTGCGCAGCTACGTTGTCTGGATTCTCAAACTGAGAGGGCATCCACCAGCCAGGCTGTCCTGCAAGTTCCCTTGCCTTCTTGAGAGCACCTTCAACAAAGTCTGACGTAGGAGTCAAAACTACGTCTGCCCCATAATGCTTCATTATGCTTATCCTCTCAGAGGAAACAGCCCCTGGCATGACAATCACAACTCTGTATCCTTTCGCCGCTCCAACTAAAGAGAGAGCTATACCCGTGTTTCCACTCGTCGCCTCTACTATCGTGCAACCGGGCGCGATGTCACCTCTTCGCTCAGCTTGCTCAATCATTTCCTTAGCGATCCTGTCTTTGACGCTACCTCCGGGATTCAAATACTCAAGCTTGGCGAACACGTCAGCCTTAACTCCCGGAAAGGCAAGCCTGATCATCGGTGTCTGGCCAACAAGATCGAGGACGCTCTCTACAACCTTCATCAACAGTCACCTAGACAGCGAGCTAGATACAGAAGAGACAATGATAAGCGTTTCCAGAAAAACAAGCAATAATCAGCTAACATGGAAAGAACGAACAAGAGAATAACTGCACCCGCGCTACGATTATCTCTGGTGCGGATTTGAAATCAGCAGATGCTGGATGGTGAAGCTTTTCAAACATTAAACTTATTAACGCTGTTGTCAATGCATTATGGCTAAAGGCGGCCGGAAAATGTCACTTGGATCCAAGCTGAAAATCGAAAACAAGGGATTTGTCCTGACCTCAGTATTCTACGCGATAGTCGGAGCATTATTCATTGTCCTGCTTCCCATGGCGAATTATCCTCCTCATATCGGCATTATTGGCATATTCAGCTTGGCAACCGCCTACGCAACGCTAAGGAAAAGAGACTGGGCAATCTGGTTCGTCATAGTGGTATTCTTTGTTGCCACAACCTTCTCCGCCTACATGCTAAACTACTACCTGCAAAAAGACCTCATCACAGGACTGGGCATACTAGCCTACCTTGCCTTAACATGGATCGCCACAATCTACATAGCAGCGAAAAGAAGCAACCTCAAAAGCTAAACGGCCTCTGCCAAATCATATTGCTCATTACTTACAGGCTTCTGGTTTTTGTTCTACGAGTAGCATCTCGCCATCATCGCTTTTGGGAAATGTATAGGCTCGATTTATTGTGCTCGGTCGCCGAAAAGCTGCACCGTTACCTCCTCATCAGCATCAATGAACTGCTGGTTCTCTGGGGTTTCAACAAACCCGTCAGCCCTAGCCATAGTAGCTATGGCCCCAGAAAGCCCCGTCGGAACCGGGTCTGCAATCAACCTGTTCGACTTGCCTCGCTTCAGCTTAACCATGATGAAGGTTCTTCTCCCCTTGGCAGGAAACATCCTCATGCCAGCAAAAGCACTGACCCTCAAAGGTGCCTTAGCCTTTCTACCAGCCATGCCTTCAATAATGGGTCGTACAAGAAGATGAAAAACCAGCAGTGCAGAAGTCGGGTGCCCAGGAAGAGAAAAGAGAGGCTTCCCTTCTATCGAAGCAACTGTAGCTGGTTTCCCAGGCTTAATCGCGATCCCGCAGACAATTACTCCTGGCTTTCCAAGCGAACCCAAGGTTTTCGTCATAACGTCTTTAGGTCCAACCGAAACTCCACCAGAAGTCACAACCATGTCAGCTGAGGCCAAGGCCATCTTGAGCACTCTCTGCATCTCAGCCATGCTGTCAGGAAATACTCCCATATAGATGGGTTTTCCTCCACTTTCCTGCACACCAGCACACAGCGTATAAGCATTAATGTCATAGATCTTGCCAGGCTCCAGTCTTCGACCGGGCTCGACTATCTCTGCCCCTGTTGAGAGAACGGCAACACGCGGCGGAGCGTAGACTTTTGTCTTTGCCAAGCCTATGGCAGCAAGAAGGCCTATTTCTCTTGAATGCAGTAGCTTTCCAGCCTTTAGGACGGTTTCACCTTTCCTTATGTCTGAGCCAGCCTTCATCACGTTCTCACCTTTGACCACAGCGCCGTAAACATAGAGGTCACTGCTCTTCCGCTCAGTATACTCAAGCATAATCACAGCATCTGCGCCATCTGGCATAGGAGCCCCAGTTACAATCTCAGCTGCTTCCGAACTGCTTAGCGAGATTTTTGGCTCTTCTCCGGCGTTCACGGCCCCGCAGACACTCAGTTTTAGGGGCCTATTCTCCTCTGACCCGAAAGTGTCCTCTGCTCTGACTGCATATCCATCAACAGTCGAACGGTCAAAAGGCGGAATATCCAGCTTGGCAATCACATTCTCTGCCAGAACGCGGTCATGCGCCTCTAGCAGCGAAACCTCCTCCACACCTGACGGCTTAGCTGAGAAATACTGGCGAATGACCTCCCGCGCCTCATCCAAGGTCAGCAGTTTCCTAAACATTCTCGACCACTCTTACGTCATCGAACAAGTGCACCGACACGATTTCGCCTTCCTCAAGCCCCTCTCGATTTTCTGGAACCGCAACGTACCCGTTGGCCTTTATCATAGTCGATATCGTACCAGATCCATGCGCACTTACAGGCTCAGAAAGGAGCACTCCGTCCTGCTCGAAAACGTGGACGCGAACAAAGGTTCTTCTCCCAAAAACTGTCTGCACCTTTCTAGTCAACCTGGCCTTCACGATTGGCCTGACCTCCGGCTGCTTGAGCCCAAGCATTCTGCAAATCAAAGGTCTGGCAAAAACCTCAAAAGCAATCATGGCAGCAACAGGGTTGCCCGAGAGCATTATTACCGGTTTGCCCTTCACGACAGCAAGAGCTGTAGGCATGGCCGGCCGCATGGCAACGCCGCTAACGATGACTCCAGGCTTCCCCATCTTGTCAACTGCCTCCGGCACGAGATCTGAAGCCCCAACGCTGGTCCCGCCAGTTGTTATCACAATATCAGCCGCCAAGCCCGCTCTCAACTTCTCACAAATGTCTGCAGCATCGTCTTCTGCAATGCCTAGATCTAGAGGTTCGGCGTCAAGCTCCCTGCACAAAGCTGAGACAACATGCCTGTCAACGTCGAAAACCTGACTGCCATGAGGTTTGCCCCCCACTTCTGCAAGCTCGTTTCCCGTTGCTAGAATGGCCACTTTGGGCTTCTCGAAAACCTCAACTTCAGCCATTCCCAGAGCAGCCATCAGACCCAAATGCTGC
>CAZDNV010000090.1:0-7799 GCA_964506875.1 uncultured Candidatus Bathyarchaeia archaeon | reverse complement strand
TCAACGCGTCTATCTCGCTGAGTTCTGGTATGAAGGGCAAGGTTTCTTCTTGTTTGTAAATCGGCATTGTCCAGGATAGTTTGAGCATCTTGGTTAAAGCATCGTAAGCATAGCATACTTGCATTTTAGTTCCGTTTTTCCAGTGTTTCTTAGCGATAAGTTCCTTGATGCTTTCAGGGTTTCTAACGTCAGCTCCGCAGTTAAGAAGCATACGGATGCAGTCGTTGTATCGGCAGTTTTCACCGTAGCCTTCTTTCTGAAGGTAAAGCGCATATTGTAGCCGTAGGCCTTTAGTGGTCTGTTGGTCTAAGAGTTCAGTGGTTTGTTCTCCCGCAACAGTCTTGGTTTCCGTTGCGGATGCCAAGTTTTTCGCTCCTTTCAAGGTAACGCATACTTGACTGATGCTATTTGTCTGACAATGACTATTAATATTGTTCCTCTCGCTAAAGCGAAATCCGCACAATCTACACAAAAACCTTTGCACGTGGCTTCCGTCACTATTATAGCGAAGGCCGTCTTTGAACAGTTTTGAACTATGGCACTCTGGGCAGCTAAGATAATGCGATATTATATCGCACTCTCCTTTTTAGCTAACAAAAGTCTAGCAGATTCTAGCTTGTCCTTCCACTTTTCAGCTTCAGCAAAAGCCTTCTGTCGCCAGCCCGAATCAGAATGAATGCTCCATTGCTCCAGCATACCTCTAAACTGCTTATCCTTCTTTTCGAGAACTTCTTTCTCTTTTCTCTGTTCGATGCTTAAGACTGGAACATGACTCGGCTCCCTCTTGACTTGTGCTTGAGCGATGACGTCCTTCAGCTTTCGACCATATCTTTTAGCAAACAGGTCGTGCTCTTCCTGGGAGATTAAACCTTCCTTGAATAGGCCTTCATTTAGAGCATAGAGAACTGCAGCACTCTTTGAACATTCCAGTTTTGCCATCAGTTTTGAGATTCCAACATAGAATACAACGTTTAGCATGACGTTGTGGATGTGTTCTCGGTGACTGCTCTCACTCATGAGAAGCGCACCTAAGAGAGAAAGAAGGAATCGGAAGGACTAGGCGATATATAGCTAGATAGATAGATATTATATCGCATGAAGTAGTAGACAGATATCGTCCGAACGTTCGGACACCTTTCCCCCCAGAGTGTGCGATATAATATCGCCTAACCATTGGTTAAGCTCCTAGGTCTTCTCGAGAAATTCTTTGAGAGCTGTGCGAATCACTTGGCTTATGTTTCGGAATTTTCCAGATTCTATGAGAGCTTCAATTTTCTGTCTGTCTTCCTTCGGTAATCTGAAAGCCAATTTGCCTTCATATTCGGGTATCATGCTGAGACCTGTGACAAGAATGTAGAACAGTTTTATATAACAGCTTTCGTAACGTTACCGGTAACGTTAGTTACTGGTGAAGGATATGGTTCATGGAATCAATACCTGCGAATACTGCAGAGGAATATTCGCTATTCTAACGGTGGAAGACGCATGGGAGACAAAGAAGGGAATACGGTTCAATGAGCTTCTTAAATTGGCTCAGATATCACTAGAGCCAAAAATTGCAGCTCCCACATTGACCCGACATCTAAAATATCTTGTTGGGAAGAGAATTGTCAAGAGGATTCGAAAAGGCAAGCAGAACGTCATTTATTGCCTGCATTATGACAGTCCGATAATCACTCAGGAAAGCTTGGAATTATCAAGGAAATGGCGTGATTATCATGCTAAGGAATTTCATTCTTGGTCGCTGGAGCAGATAATCAAGAATGTTCTTTCACTCTCGGCTCTGCTTGAACTTGAAGTGGTTAGGCTGTGGATGCAAAAGCAATTGCCAGGAGCAAAACAGGAAGGCCTCGCGCTTCGAATAGAGTTTGTGCGGGCCTTCTACAAGCAGTATACAAACTTGCTTTTGAATGCTGCCAAAGAACGGGCGCCATTAGACTACAAGCAAGCGATAGAATCAATGAGTAAAAGGATTACAGACTTGAAGAGAGACCTGTTTGTAATCGGCTAGGCTTTTTTGCTGAAAAGCTTCAGGGAAAAGGACTATTGCTTATTCTCTTTTTCGACAAAGCTTCTCAGGGCTACTTCCACAGCGTGGCTTCTGTTTCTGAACCTTTGAGTTTCAACCTGCTTATCTATCCAAGCAACCAGGTTCTTCTCAACTGTGACGCTCATTTTTGCCTTCATACTCTCCATGTTTCTGGTCAACTCCTTATCTGTTTTATACTCCCCAGTACGTTGGGTAAGCTTTATATGCTTTATCCTACCAACTAGCTGAACGCCTAAAGAGGAGAAAAAGAAAATGGAACTGAAAACCACGTTGAATGAAGAAATGACAAAGCGGTTTCAAGCAGTCAAGGAACACAACGGCATATGCAGCGATAAGGAAATCTTGAACACCTTAATCAGCAAAGAGTACAGCAGAATACAAATGACCAAACGTCATAAGGTGTTCTTGCCAAAGCAGGTTTATGACGCGGCAGAAAAGGCTGCTGAGGCTCGCGGCCAGACCATAGACGAGTACATTGATGAAGCGACTGAGAAACTGCTCAAGGAAGTCAAAGCCACAAACTAAATGTCTAAGCAAGAAATCTCCCACTCTTTTTTTGTCCAAAACTTAGGAAGCAGCGAAGAATGCAGATATTTTCACGGAAGTTAACTTCCGTCAACAGATAGTTGAAGGGATAAGGCGGCAAACGTTTGCCGCCCCATAGTTGAGCAAGTGAATCCATCCTTCTTGAAGCTTTGTTTCTTAATATCCTAGGTTTTTGCGGATAGTTTCCCACTCTCAGGAGACACTACATACATAATGTCTCTTACTACATCAAATATTTTTGGGTATCACAAGTCTGAGGAACAGTAATCCATCTCGCTAGTTATGTGATAAGTGTAGTTCGTTTCATGGATTCTCTGGTAATCGCCATGTCTTGCGGTTCAAAGTCATGTTATTATGTATCACGGTGTGATAGATTGGTGCATGTCGCATGTTATAGGGACCTGTTTGCCTATTCCCCTGAAACATGGGCTAGTGCCTGGTTTCTTTTGAAACAGGTAAATCCGTACCGCTAATGCTATAGCTTGTTTGTGATGATGATTTCGTTAGCATTCTGATTTGATTCTAATTCCTAATCAATTGTGGTTTTTTCAATTTTTGATTTCTCTAACGTATCTCGATTCAAAACAGCGATAATGATAATAGCGTTTTCTCTGTCTACAGCCTTTCTTAACGACTCTGTCACCAGCCTGGAAGGGTTTACCGCATACCATGCAATAGAACTTAGCCAGCTTTCCCTTAGTCCTTGCCGTTAACTGATAGCTTCTGGCCATATCACTGCCTCAAAATAGAAAAATGGGGATTGTGCGGGAGACTTCGCCACTCTTTCAGACCAAAAGCCTTAAGTGTTAATGTTAATTTTATCTGTGTTGTCAAAACATAAGGTGTTGGAAAATTTGGCAGTTGAAGGATTCTCAGGAAACAGACAGCCAGTTGATGTAAAAGTAGGCGAGCTTAAGCCGGAGTCTAGAGCAGTGAACGTTCTAGCGAAAGTGATGTCAAAGAGCGAAATCAGAAACATTGCAACAGGACGAGACGGTGCAGCACATCGCGTCTGCGACGCATTAGTAGGAGACGAAACCGGAGTTGTCTACCTTACTCTATGGGACGACAACATCGAAAAAGTAAAAGACGATGACACCATAACCGTCAAGAATGGCTACATAAACCTGTTCAGAGGAAACATGCGCCTGAACATTGGCAGGTATGGGACACTAGAAGTATCCGACAAAGCATTGGCAGGCGAAGTTAACACGGAGAACAACGTATCAAGCCAGGTCCATGAGCAACCCAGACGACCATTCAGAGAAAGAAGAGACTTCGGGGGCGGCGGAAGAGGCTACGGCGGTCGAGGAGACTACGGTGGCCGAGAAAGACGAGGCGGCTACAGACCGAGAAGATACTAGACACTAGCTTAGGCTAGAACATCTCCAACCATTTTCTTCTAATCAAAGCACAACCGTTCCTTATTTTACTATGCATGTGCGACATTGCACAAGCAGCAAATACGAAAATAGCTGCTATCTTGACCCTTTTCATGAAAAACGCACCACAACCTTTAAAATGGGATTTTAGAAACATCAACTCCCAATTAGAAGGAGAAGAACAAAATGTCCAAGCCTAAGAAAGAAGAAAGAAAGCCGACAGTAGACGAGTTATTAGCCAAAGCAAAGAAACCATCAATGTTGGCTCCGCCCTTACATAGATTCTACGGTGGAAAGGTCCAAGTAATGCCAAAATGTGCTGTAACGAGCCCTGACGACTTTGCAATATGGTACACTCCTGGCGTTGCAGCAGCATGCAAGGAGATTCAAGCGGACACTGATAAGTCCTTTGAACTCACAAACCGCTGGAATTATGTTGCAGTCGTGTCCGATGGTACACGCGTTCTAGGACTGGGCAATATAGGCCCTGAAGCAGGCTTGCCCGTCATGGAAGGTAAGGCTCTGCTATTCAAGTACTTAGGCGGGGTTGACGGGTTCCCCATTTGCCTGAGGACAAGAGATCCAGATGAAATCGTCAGAGCATGCGAGCTTATTGAGCCAACTTTCGGCGGCATAAACCTTGAGGACATAGAGAAACCCAAATGCTTCTACGTTCTAGAAAAGGCAAGAGAACGATTGAAGATCCCAGTCTGGCACGACGATCAGCAGGGAACAGCCACGGTGATTCTTGCAGGGCTTATAAATGCCTTCAAGATAGTCGGAAAGAATCCTAAGAACAGCCTAGTGACTCTAGTAGGTGCAGGAGCAGCAAACCTTAGAACAGCATACGTCATGATCAGATGGGGCGTCAAACCAGGCAACATCATCATGGCAGACACTAAAGGCGTAGTCTATGCCGGAAGAAAAGACATAATAAAAGACGAAGATCCATGGAAATACGAGTTATCACAAAAAACGAATGCAGAAGGAAGAACAGGAGACGTATCTGCAGCCTTCAAGGGTGTTGATGCCGTGGTGGCCGCCTCCAAGCCAGGGCCAGGAACACTAAACAAGGAATGGGTAAAAACTATGGCAGACAACTCAATAGTGTTCGCCTGCGCAAACCCAATACCCGAAATATGGCCATGGGAAGCCAAAGAGGCAGGAGCACGCATCATAGCCACTGGTAGAAGCGATTTTCCAAACCAAGTCAACAATAGCCTAGGTTTCCCAGCAATATTCAGAGGAGTCTTAGACGTAAGAGCCAAAACAGTCACAGATGACATGTGCATAGCAGCAGCCCAAGAGCTCGCAAAGTTTGCAGAAGAACGAGGAATACACGAAGAAGACATTCTCCCAAGAATGGAAGAATGGGAAGTCTATCCTCGTGAAGCAGTAGCATGTGCGCTGAAGTCAATAGATCAGGGCGTTGCAAGGATCAAGCCGAGCAGACAAGAGCTCTATGAAAGAGCTGTGGCGATAATCCGAAATGCCAGAGAATCCACAAAGCTACTGATGAAAGAAGGCCTAATAAAGAAGCCACCGCCCGAAGAGGAATTGCTAAAGTAGGAATACGACAGGCAGCGCCAACAAACCTTCCCTTTCTCGCTTCAGAAGCAGAAAGTTATTTAAACTATCCCGTAGAACATAGACACGCCAGGGGAAAACGTGTTATGCGTTCGGACTACACGCTATACGTAGTGGCTCTAATCTTTTTAGCGATAACATGCATATCCATCATAGCACTGGAAGGAGGGTTTGAGAAAAACCTCTCCGTTGTTGCGACCGCAATCCTTACGCTGCTCTTTGCAGGGCTAGGCTACACTCAAAGACCAAGTTCAAAGACCACAACAATAGAAGCTCCACTGCCACCCGCTCAGCCAACTGCATTAGTCACGGAAATCGCAATGCAGAAGGAATCAGAACACGTCGAAGAAGCCCCTCCAACAAGGATGGATGTCACGCTAGTCAAAGGCATAAAAGAAAGAAGGGCTGAGCAACTGAAAGCACTAGGAATAGGCAGCGTTGAGGAATTGGCAAATGCTTCAGCAAAGGACCTAGCGGCAAGACTGAAGATCTCTAGCAAATTCACCGAGAAATGGATAGAAAACGCGAAGGAACTCACTAGCAAGCCCTAAAAGTCAAGCTGAAGAAGAAGCTCTAACCGGCAAACTTCAATATTCTTATTATATTTCTTCTTTCCAGACGCCTTACAGCATCCAGGAACTCGTTCTTCTTCTTTCCTGTCAACTTGAAGTTCCGAAGCATATCGCCTAAAGGCATTTCAGGCTTCCCCAACATCGGGTGCCTATTGCCCAAGTGCTCGACAATCAAGCGCTCTAATCTTCCACAGCGCCAAGTTGTATTCCGTATAAGAACAACGATAGCCTTGACAAGCTTCTGCTCGTGTCCTGTACCCTCAACCAAGGCCCTTTCACGATCAACGATATGATCTGCTGAAGCTTTTAGACTTTGCGTTAAGAAATGCGAGCGCCAATCTTGATCGAAAACCTTTTCAAGCTTCGGAACAAAGACTAGACAAACATGGTTGGTCGCTTTGACAGTTGGGCAAGTCGGAAAAATATGTCTTATCCGCATTCCCGAAGGTGAAGACCTGCTTCAAGCAATCAAAAAGAAGGCAGAAGAAGCCAACATAAAGGCAGGGATGTTTACTCTAATCGGAGCCCTAGAGAACGCTGTAATGGGATGCTACAAAAACAGAGAATACGTCTACGCGCGCCTGGATGGACCTATGGAAATAGCCTCGTGTATGGGAAACATCGCGATTGACGAGCAGGGTGAAGTAATCATTCACGCACATTTAGTCGTATCGAATGAGAAGGGTGAAGCATACGGTGGTCACTTGATGAAAGGCTCTCATGTGAAGCCGACGGCCGAACTTATGATAGTCGAAATGGAAGGAGCGAGTCTCAGAAGAGCTTTTGATGGGAAAAGCGGATTGAAGCTTCTCAAGCTAGGTTAGGGTCTTTTCCAGATATGATCCGTTGGCTTTCCCGTAATAATTCCTAAGCCTTCTCACTCTCTTATAACTCATCCTCTGATACAGCGACAATGCAGCAACGTTATCTTCGCGCACCTCTAACCGGCATGTTCTTGCTCCCTTTTCCAGAAGGATCTTTTCGGCTTCTGCCAAGAGCTTTGTCCCGATTCCTTTCCGCCTATGGGCAGCTAAAATATCCAACGTAAGAATATGCCCAGTCAGCTTGCCCCTATCAGCATAAACTGCTGCAATTATGAATCCTACGATTAGACCGTCTTCTTTCGCGACCAAACCAATAGAATTGTAATCAGAAAGCAAGCGAGCGATTTGCTGCCTCGTAAAAGCTTCTTCCTTGAAACAATCATTCTCGATTTGGCAAAGCCTACTAAGATGAGTCGTTGACGCCGTCTCTATGCTTTCTGTCATTTTGGTTTCAAGTTGAAATGGAACAAGCGAGCGATTTAGGCTTTTCATTTTTGGGTAAGGTCCACTCTAGCTTCTTTGCTTGTTCTTATGGCTTTGAATCCTATCCACTGTTGAGCCCCAAATCCAATGGAAAATCTCAGCCACAAAGTAAGAAGCCGCATGAGAATTGTAGCTGTTGCACCTATCCTCCAAGGCACTCCGAAGAATGAAAGCAAGGTGGTAAGAGCTATTTCTGGTAAGCCGACCTCGAACGGAACACCCATAGGTATTGACTTGACTGCAACGAAGATGGAGGATATCACCAGTATCGCGCTCCAGCTTATCTGTGGATAGCCGATGGAGAGAAACGTAAGGTAGAAGACCACTAGAGTTAACGACCAAGAGATAACGGAAA
>CAZDNV010000089.1:0-7835 GCA_964506875.1 uncultured Candidatus Bathyarchaeia archaeon | reverse complement strand
CAACGAGCTGTGGGAGAATTTTGGACGCGGTTGCAGCCATCTTGGGTGTCTGTTACGCACGTACGTACGAGGGGGAACCAGCCATGAAGCTCGAATCTGTGGCAACGAAAGGCAAAGACGTGCTGAAACTGAAACCATCAATCAAGGGCAACAAGCTCGAAACTACTCATTTGCTTCTAACGATTTTCGAGAACAAGAACCAACATGCTATAGCAGACCTGGCCTATTCTGCCCATACCTACCTAGCGGAAGGGTTGGCTACTCTAGCCGTGGAAAAAGCGGTGGAAGATGGCATTAGGACTATCGGTCTTTCAGGAGGAGCTGCCTGCAACAGAATTCTAACGTCAAAGATGCAGAAAACCGTAAGGGCCTCGGGTTTGAGCTTTCTGACACATGAGGCTGTTCCGCCTGGCGATGGAGGCCTGTCTTTTGGCCAAGCGGTTGCCGTTGGCTTTTCTTGGACTTAAGCCATAATGGATTTATTGCTGAGTCATTCTCGCATTCAGTACTGATTGATATGTGTTTGGCAATCCCAGCAAAAATCGTCACCATAGAAGAAGACGAAGCAAAAGTGGATTTCGGCAATGGCGTGCTAAGAGAGGTCAATATTGCACTCGTGGAGGCCAGAGTAGGAGATTACGTTCTGGTTCATGCTGGCTTCGCCATCCAAATCCTAAGCGAGGAAGAAGCTGAAGAAACGCTAAGATTGTGGAATGAAATTCTTGAAGCTGAAATCCGCCCATGAAAGGACGAAAGTTGACCCTGAAATGGTTGAAAGACTAAGATTCAGAGACCCTGATCTTGCGAAACGAATCACAAGCAAGATACATGAACTGACAGCAAGAAGAGGGCAAATCAAGATATGTCACGTATGCGGCACTCATGAATGGACCATAACCCACTATGGATTGCGGAGTTTCCTGCCGGATAACCTTGAAGTCATAGCTGGGCCTGGATGCCCGGTGTGCATTGTTCCAGCTTCCGAGATCGATGAGGCAGTGCAGCTTGCATTGAAAGGAGTCGTAGTGGCTTGCTTTGGAGATCTGCTACGAGTTCCAGGGTCAAGATGGTCCCTTCTAGATGCAAAAGCCAAGGGTGCAGACGTTCGTGTTGTGTACAGCGTAGGTGATGCTGTTAGAATGGCAAGCAACGAGCCAAACCAAGATTTCGTTTTCTTCGCTGTAGGCTTCGAAACAACTTCTCCCTCAACAGCAATAGAGGTACTAAGCAAGCCTCCTGAGAACGTTAGCTTCTTGGTCTCTCATCGTCTGATTCCTCCAGCTATGGAGCTATTGGTCAGAATGGAGGATCTTAATCTAAACGGGTTAATAGCGCCAGGACACGTGAGCACGATAATCGGGCTGGGCCCATACGAGGTTTTTCCACAGCGCTATGGCATGCCAACAGTCGTAGCTGGCTTTGAACCTCTTGACCTCTTGTTTGCAATCTACATGATACTGAGACAGCTGAGCGAAGGTAGACCAATTCTGGAAAACGAATATGTGCGCGCCGTGCGTCAGGAAGGCAACGTCAAAGCCCAAAACTCGATGAGAGAAACCTTCAAAACCGTGGATGGTAAGTGGCGTGGTCTCGGAACCATCGCCTCTTCGAAATCTGAATTGAAGGCGAAGTATGCAGCTTACGATGCCCATCTCATACATGGCGTAAGAGTCAGAGATGGCGTTGACTTGCAGCCTGGCTGCAGTTGCCATTTAGTCGTGATTGGGAAGATCAAGCCTATAGAATGCCGGTTGTTCATGAATAAGTGCACGCCTCAGAAACCTGTGGGAGCATGCATGGTGAGCAGTGAAGGAACGTGCAGCATTTGGGCGAAGACAATAAATAGGAATCAGCAAATAAAATATTGACAGGTACGCAACATGCCAGAAAGAGATACAGAAGTTAGTGAAATCCGAGAGAGAATAGCGAAGCTTGAATTCAGGGTTGACGAGTTGACAAAACGCGTAGAAAATGTCGCCAACTACCAAAAAGAGCTGTACAAGTACCTACAGCAAGGCCCAGGCAGATGACGAAAACCGGAACAAACCAAGAACGAAAACACGCGCATCCTAAAGCATGCTGACAAATCTTATAAAGGCAAGGCAATAATATGGCAAGAGAGGAAAAGAAATGCTATTGCAATACATACTCCCACTATTGATGGCACAAGCAGACGAAACAGGCTGGCTATTCTTAGGGCTCGGACTAATCTGTCTAATACCGATTATCTATTTTGTCATCGGAATCATACTGTGCATTTGGGTTTACAGAGACGCTGAAGCACGAGGAATGAATGGTGTAATGTGGCTACTAATTGTCCTGCTTATAGGAATCATTGGCCTAATAATATATCTAGTAGTCAGAAAAGACAAGACAGTTAGCAAGGGCGGCCCACCGCCACCACCGTAGCAGGGCAGCCTCAAAACTCCTTTTTTATTTTTTTCTCAGAAGGACACATTTCAATGTCTTTAACCGAGGAAACAATCCATTTCTTCAACTTCATCGGAAGCCTAGTTTGTCACCGAAGGTCAGACAGAACATTGTGGGTAGGAGGCAGCTACCTTCCGGTGTGTGCAAGAGACACAGGAGCCTTCATTGGACTTCTGCTTGGGTATACAACGTTATTGTTTCTACGCTCAAAGCGAGCTAAGGGTCCACCAAACCTCTACCTCACGCAGGCCATGATTCTTCCTTTGATGATAGATTCGGTTGGACAGGCGTTGGGATTCTGGATCAGCACAAATGATCTGAGATTGCTAACAGGGCTCTTGTTTGGCACAGCCCTGGCACCACTGCTAGTCTATACACTTGGACTACTGCCGACCAAAGGAGGGATTCCTCTGCTTAGGAGAATACAACCAGAGACCGCAGTCCTAGACGACAAGAGCTCATGGTTCAGCGCAAAAGCGCTGTTCTTCAACATGCTTCTTTCATTCATCTTTTTCGTTATTATTAGAGAGCAGGCAGGTTCTAACTACCCTCCATTCTATTGGATGTTAAGCCTCCCTACAATCGCATCCATAATATGGCATTTTCTCGTTCTGCCACTCCTTCTAGCAGTGACGGCTCTAAGAAGGCTAATCCATCGCGAAGCAAGCACTTAGAATCTTTATGGACTCACTTCTATAACAATAGAGCATGCTTGTACTAGCACGTTATCTCTTTACTATTCTCAACTCGTGAAGTTATGTAGTACATGCCTCTTTGTGCCCTTAGCATATTCTGGGGACTGGGTCGCCGACCGGTCTAGCAATTATCCTCTTGCCGCCCACGGTCGTTTGCATAGCTACTCCTCTGAATTCTGTAGTCCCCTCGCCGACAATCTCTGCTTCCTTTCCTTCTTCAGTTGTTCTGAGAAGCTCAAGAACATGCTCAGCTTTCTCTTTTATGACACCGACGATTATTTTTCCTTCGTTTCCAACCTCCAATGGATCTAGGCCCAGCATTTCGCATGCTGTGCGTACGTCTTCTCTCACTGGGATCTTGTCTTCATTGAGCAGAATGCCCACTTTGGACTTCTCGCTGATTTCATTCATCGCGTCGGCTATGCCGCCTCGAGTTGGGTCTTTCATAGCCACTATTCCGCCAACTTCGCCTAGTAGCCGTTGGATTACGCGGTTCAAGGGTTTAACGTCCGATTTGATGTCGCTTCCGAAGCTCAAGCCTTCTTGGGCCGATAATACAGCCAAACCATGGTCGCCGATCGTTCCTGACAGTACTATCTTGTCGCCAGCTCTAAGGCTCGAGTCGAGAACCCACCGCTTCTCAAAATCGCTTCTGATCTGCTTGACAATTCCAAGGTTTCTCTCTAATGCTGTGGTTCTTCTGCCAATCCCAGATGTGTTTATTATGCATCCACCTAGAACTCCCTTCTCAATGACCTTAGTGTCGCCTGTGATGATGCTTACGCCAGCTTCATTGCATGTTGCCTGCATACTGGCTAGTATCCTATCAAAATCTGCTATGGCCAAGCCCTCCTCCAAAACTAGCCCGCAAGCCAAGGCATAAGGTTCAGCACCTATAGCAGCGATGTCATTGACTGTTCCTGACACCGCTAAACGTCCAATGTCGCCGCCTGGAAAGAAAATAGGCTTTACAACATGTGAATCGCTCTTCAACGCTATGTTATTGATGACAGCTGCATCACCCAATGCTTCAAGCGGAACTTCAGCATCACTCTTACAGCTGAAGCATTTCACGATATGGTCAGCGATTAGATCATGCATTACTGTTCCGCCGGCACCATGAAGCATCGTGATATATCCTCTCTTGTCCATCAACTCGCTTGCACCTGATCTAAAGTCATGATCTTCAAGCTGAACATAAACCCACCGCACCCAAGTTCTCAAGAACGGCCAGATGTCATTTCAGTCCGACCCTGTAAAATGTGAAAAGGTGGCGTTCATAAGAAAGAGTTTTGTCATAAAAAGCGGAACGGTCTAGGAATCATTTGCGTTGACGGAAAGCCATATAAATCACCATATCGCTGTTCAATTGCACAGTTGGAGAGAGAATAGAGTGCCAAAATGGGGATACTCCATAACAGCAGAGGAGCTGGATCCTGAGAAGACAGCGAAAGCAAGTGCACGGGAGATCAGAGTATCCCATAAAGCGTCACGAGAAATATGTGGAGCAATCAAGGGAATGATGCTTACTGACGCAAAGAAGTATCTCAGAGAGGTTATCGCAAAGAGGAAGTCGATTCCATATAAGAGATATACAAAGAAGCTTGGTCACAGGCATGGGCTCGTAAAGGCTTTTGTGGGTAGATATCCAGTCAAGGCTTCCAAAAAGGTCCTTGAGCTACTTGAGGGAGCAGAGGCTAACGCTGAGAACAAGGGTCTGGACATTGATAGGCTCCGTATTATTCATGCATCCACGTCACAAGGAATGAAACTGAAACGATACAAACCTAGGGCTCAAGGAAGAGCATCGGCAAGATTCGAAATCCTGTGTCACATTGAGGTGGTCTTGGAGGAGAAACCTGAGACCGGAGGAGAATAGTGATGGCTGTTGTCAAGTATTTTGTGACAGAATCGCTGAAAAAGACGGAAATAGACGAGTTTCTGCAAAGCAAGCTTGAGAGAGCAGGCTACGGCGGCGTAACCATATCAAAGACCCCTCTAGGCACGCATATAGTGATCTATGCTATGCGTCCGGGTTTAGTGATCGGGCGCGGAGGAGAGACAATACGGGAACTTGCAGGTATCTTGGAAGAGAAATTCCAAGTTGCTAATCCGCAGATCTCTGTTTCAGAAATCGAGATTCCAGAGCTAAATGCCTACGTCGTGGCCTCAAAGCTCGGTGCCGCATTACAAAGAGGCGTGCATTTTAGGCGTGCAGGATTTTGGGCTCTGAACCAGGTCATGGACGCTGGCGCATTGGGGGCGGAAATAGTCATAAGCGGCAAGCTGAGAACCGAAAGGGCACGGTATGAGAAGTTTAAAACAGGTTATATGCCGAAATGCGGCGAACCTCCACTGAAGTACTTGCGAAAATCCGTGGTTCACGTTCAACTCAAACCAGGCATGTTCGGAGTAAGAGTCAGGATAATGCCTCCGGACGCGCAGTTCCCAGACAAGATTAAGATAGCAGAAAAGCTTCCCAGCGGAGAAGAAGAAACACAGGAGAAGGTGGAAGCCGAGCCTATCGCTGAAAAGCACGAGGAAGCTGCCCCTAAACAAGAGGAGGAAAAGGAATAGTTGCCATTGATGCGGATTAAGGAAATTCGCGACATGCCTTCTGAAGAGAGAGCAAAGAAGCTGGGCGAGCTCAGAACTGAGCTCGTTAGGCTAAGAACCATGATTAGGGCAGGTGGCACAATCGAGAACCCAGGGCGGCTGAAAGAACTGCGCAAAGCAATCGCACGGGTGCTGACAGTGGGGAATGAGCAAGCGCTCGGGCTGGTTAAGACTAAGCCCAAAGAAGGGAAGACGAAGGAGAAGAAGAAATGAGGATAACGCCGGAAGTGATCCGCCACGAGTTCATCGGCACAGATGCGAGAGTCGTTAGAAGCTCGAATGCTGGCTCCGTTGGATTGTCAGGAAAAGTGGTGGATGAGACCCGGAACACATTCACTCTACTGCATAAAAGCCGGGGAAAGATCGTGGAGAAAAGATCGACTGTTTTCTGTTTCGGTTTCTCTGATGGCACAGCAGTCGAGATCGAAGGCAGACTTCTTATAGGAAGACCAGAGGATCGCCTCAAAAAGAGCATCAGGAGGCTTTGGTAATGTCCCTTAGACTCAAGAAGCCGAAGAAGACTTGTGAAGATAGAAACTGTCCTTTCCATGGCGAGCTTCCGGTACGAGGTCGCATGCTAGATGGACTCGTTGTCAGCGCAAAAATGGAAAGAACTGCTGTGGTTAAACGTGACTATCTTCATTACGTTCCGAAGTTTAAGAAGTATGAAAGAAGGCAAAGCCGCATTCCTTCACATAATCCGTCATGCATCGACGCCAAAGAGGGAGACAGAGTCACAATAGCCGAGTGTCGCCCAGTAAGCAAGACAGTGTCGTTCGTGATCGTTGAGAAACTGGAGGAGAAATGAATTGGCAGCGAAGGCAAAACAGAGAGCTTCAGTTTCAAGGGGAATGGTTGGTGCAGGACGGAAAGTCTCGAGGGGATTGCCTACAGGTTCAAGCCTGAAATGCGCCGACAACACTGGAGCTAGGACGTTACGACTAGTGCAAGTCATGGGTTACAAGGGAAGATTGCGTCGCTATCCATCCGGCTCAGTTGGCGACAAGATAACTGTCTCTGTCAGACGGGGAACGCCAGACATGAGAAAGAAGATCTTTCAAGGTGTAATCGTTAGGCAAAGAAAGCCTTACAGAAGGGTTGACGGCGTCTGGATTCAATTTGAAGACAATGCTGCGATAATAATAACGCCTGAGGGCGAAATGAAAGGTTCTGAAATCCGCGGGCCAGTAGCAAAAGAGGCGGCTGAAAGGTGGCCGAGAATAGCAAGCGCGGCCAGCATAATAGTGTGAATGGAGAATGGGGAATGCTCGCATCGAGAAGAATAACTAAACCATCGAAACAGCGTAAGATGCTTTACCAGGCGCCTGACCACATACGTTACAGGCTTTTTGCTGCCCCGCTATCACCAGAATTGAGAGCGTCTCATCTGGTCAAGACGATGCCTGTAAGAAATGGAGATACAGTCCGCATCATGCGAGGAGATCACAAAAGAATCGAAGGAAAAGTCACGAGAATAGACCGCAGAAAGTATCGGCTATACGTTGAAGGGCTAACGCGCGAAAAGGTCGATGGGACTGCAATATTCGTTCCAGTTCACCCTTCCAAAGTCATGATTACCGCCTTGAATCTCGACGACAAATGGCGAAGGAGAATCCTAGAAAGGAAGAAAGAGATTAAAAAGGAGATCGGAAAAGTCACCGGAGAACCAAAAAGAGACGCCATTGAAACGAAAGAGAAAATTGCTGAACCCAAGGAAGTCAGGCCAGAAGAGCCGAAGCGAAAGAAACCCAAGAGACGAAGGAAGAAAGTAGCTGAAAAGCCAGCCACGACGAGGACACCGAAAGAAGAAGTGGAAACCAAACCAGAAGAAGCACCGAAGGCAAAAAAGAGAAGGACAAGGCGAAAGACTGGCGGAGCAGAAGGAGGACAGTGAGCTTGGGAAGGAAAGGCTCATCTACAGGGCTGAAACGCAAACCTGCGCCAAGATTCTGGCCTATCCACAGGAAAGATGCAACGTGGATCGTAAAACCATCTCCTGGCACACACGCAAGAGAAGAGTGCATGCCCTTGGCCGTAGTGCTACGTGACTGCCTCGGCTATGCCAAAACCCGGAAAGAAGCCAAAACAATAGTC
>CAZDNV010000088.1:0-7849 GCA_964506875.1 uncultured Candidatus Bathyarchaeia archaeon | reverse complement strand
GGAAGAAAAGCGATAGATTTTGGGTGTGGTACGGGACGTTCCACAAGATTTCTGCGAGAACTTGGATTTGACACTATTGGAGTTGATATAGCAGAGGATATGATAAAGAAAGCAAGAGAAATAGGTCCCAGGGGAGATTATCGCCTTATTGAAGATGGCAACCTCAGCCAGTTTAGGGATATCGCCTACGATCTCGTACTGTCTGTATTTACATTTGATAACATACCTACGATGGAAAAGAAGGTTAAGATATTTGGAGAAATCGGGAGCATACTGAAAAGTGAAGGAAGGATAGTGA
Organism: uncultured Candidatus Bathyarchaeia archaeon; assembly: GCA_964506875.1. Lineage (GTDB taxonomy): Archaea > Thermoproteota > Bathyarchaeia > Bathyarchaeales > Bathycorpusculaceae > CAZDNV01. Next base: position 7,551 of record CAZDNV010000088.1, on the reverse strand, counting down.
ACCTAGTCTCATCACCTGAAATATATACAAATGAATGGGCATCATTTTCCACTAAGGACTTTCCGGAGAATAAGTTTGCAGGAAGCGGAGACAAAGTAAGAATAATCGTAACAGACTTGGAGGATAAAAGGCCAGTAGAGGATGTTATTTGGACAGATGATTATTATCAAGAGGCCTTTAGGAGGGCTGGATTAGAATTGGTCAAGACCTATAAACCATTGGCAAAAGAGAATGAGCCCTATAAATGGGTCAATGAGACAAGGATTGCTCCTTGGGTTATCCACGTATTGAAAAGGAAGAGGTCGCGCTAGTTGAGTTGGTCGGGTGAGGTTTTGTCCAAACCATAACAAAAAGAGGCGGTTCAGCCTGGACAATGACGCCCGACGGACGAATAGTAACTGGAGGGTAGGGAGAATATCACCACGCTTAATGCTTATCAATGAAAACTGATCCAGCTGTGTAGTGTGCCGGCAATGAAGAAGACCGCGGAAAACCGAATAAAATACCTATTTTCAAAACACGCATTTCCACCTGTAGAAGTGATTATACCGATTCTTGAAAAGACGGGGCGAGGTGAGCAAGAACTATCAACCCAACTCTACGATACGTATGCGCACCTAGCTGCTGAAATAAGAGAGATCTTAGGATTAAAAGACAAGAACATGAAGACCTTAGTCAAAGTGTGGGAAATCATAGCTGGTTTTGAGGGAGTAGATATTCAGCCTATCGAGAAGGATGATTCAAGGTTCTCTTTCAGCTTGGCTGATTGCCCCATGCTACATGTTGGAAAAGACATAGGGTTGAACGTGAAGAGCAGATTTTGTGATTTGATCTGCACGAGCGCAGCAAGGGCGCTGCTGGACACTTTACTAGGTTCGCACAGAGGTACTCTAACTTGGAATAAGGCGCTAATAAGAGGAGCTAGCAAATGCACGATAACGTTCGCATCAGTGAAGGATAGATGAACTACTTGAGAAATTCCTTTTTTCTGAACCTAACCAGGTTTGGCGGGGGTAAAGTTTTATAGTTTTGAGGAGCTTCAGAATCGTTTGGCGGTGGGTCTAGGCGGGGGGCTAGGGGTCCCCTGTACCGTAAACCCTCTATAGGACGGGCTGAAAGCTGAGGGTGAGGCGCTTAAGGTCGTCGAGACCTCTATTTCCGAAACGTTGAATATCCGTCCTTTGGGGCTGGCGGTCATTGGGCAGCTTCCGTAGGGGAGCTGGCTTCAGTGTTGACCAGGCGAAACTGGCTAGGCCCGGGAGGGAGCAACCTAAGTCTGGGCGTTCAGCGCTCAAGGGGGCGCGGGTACGAGTGTAGGGCTTGAGGGTTCGGCGGATTCTGGGCGTCGAACCTCTGTGGCCCGCCGCCTTTTCCAAACCCCAAGAAACGGACACTGGCAGCTTCATTCATGAGCCCTGCGTTTGTTGGCCGCGGCTGTTGGAAAAACGCTAAATGCTTCATAACCTACTCTGATACTCGTCAGGAGAGCCTAACTATGAAGTTTAACGAACTCCGTAAGGACTATCTTCTAAACCGATGGGTTGTCATAGCCACTGAGCGCGGCCGCAGACCAACCGACTTCGCCAAGAAAGAGAGAGAAAAGACGAAGGCTAGCATTTGCCCAATGTGCCCAGGGAACGAGCACATGACCCCACCAGCGGTTCTACTCTACCTCAAGTCTGGCAAGAGCATCAACAAGACCTATGACAAAAACGACCATCTTCACAAAGGCTGGTATGTCCGCTGCATACCAAACCTTTTCCCAGCCTTCATGCCGCCAGAAGACAGAATGAGTCAGACAGAAATCCTGAAGGGCAACGATATGGCATTGGCGGTGGGCCACCATGAAGTCCTCATCGAGTCACCGTCACATCACGAGCATCCAGCAGACGCAAGAATCTCGCAGCTGGTGCATGTTGTCAATGCCTATATTGACAGGCTTCGCGAACTGTCAGCAAAGCCGTATGTAAGATACGTTTCAATCTTTCGCAACCATGGTCTGGAGGCTGGGGCCTCGCTTTCGCACGCTCACAGTCAAATAATCACAACGCCATTTTTGCCGAGAACCGTTAAGGAGGAAATGGAAGCAAGCAGTGAATTCTGGATACAGAACAGGAAATGCGTTTTTTGTGACATTATCGAGAAGGAGCATGATGGACCCAGATTCATTTTTGAAAACTCCTTGTTCATGGTGTTCGCTCCCTATGCAAGCACAAACCCGCTGGAATTCTGGATAGTTCCTAAGAAGCATGAGTCAACCGTGTTAGGGTTGTCTCAGGGCGAAGTGAAAGCCTTTGCAGAAACATTGAAAGCTAGCCTGAAGGGTTTGAAGGAATTGGCTAATGATCCGCCCTACAATTACGGTTTTCACTTGGCCGCAGGCAAAGATGCGCATAACCATTATCACTGGCACTTGGAAGTCTATCCTAAGTTGGCGATTTGGGCAGGATTCGAGAAAAGCACTGGGATGTATATTAACACGGTCACGCCGGAAGCTGCGGCAGAAAGCTTAAGAAAAACTATCATGTCATGAACACGACACGACTTCTTTTTCATGCTCTGGGCGAACCTGAATCACATCTTCTACATAAGCTCTGAACGGCTCTGCAAGACTCCATGCTTGAGCAATGCATCCCCTTGGCCTATGCGGCGGGTCACCGTCAAAAATCTCATTGACGGTTCCGAAGCTTCCCACAGAATCCCACTTGGTGAAAAGCGGCAAAAGAAAACTGTTCAATGCATATTCACGAGCCTGCTCCGATCGCTCATTTGCCTTCAAAAATGCAGTCGTGAAAGGGCCTAGCAGCCAAGGCCACACCGTGCCATTATGGTAAGCTCTATCTCTGCTCCTTCTATCACCAGCGCAAATCCCTCTATACATGGGATCGTTCCTGTCAAGGCTCATCAACCCAAAAGGCGTCAAAAGCCTCTGCTGCACGGCTTCCACAACCTTTCCTAGTCTGTCTCTATCAAGCATAGAAAAGTCCAATGCAGCCGCGATGATTTGATTGGGCCTTAAGGAACCATCTTTGCCGCCATCTTTTACAGTGTCATACAGGCAGTTTTCATCTGGATTCCAAAACCTCTCATTGAAGCTTCTTCTTGCCAAGTCAGCCATCCTGGAATATTCTTCTGCCTTGTCATTCTCATTGAACTTCGTTGCCAGCAGCTCCAAAGTTCTAAGAGCGTTAAACCACAAGGCCTGCGCCTCAACCGCGCTGCCGCTCCTAGGGGTCACTGGCTGACCATCCACGGTAGCATCCATCCACGTCAACTGGGGCCCATGTACCAAGAGGCCATCATCATCTGCGTGTATGTCATAGACCGTGCCCTTCCTGAAACTATCGAAGATTGCCTTCATGCTCTCCCAGAGCTGCTCGCGAACGAAACCGAAGTCGCCTGAATGCTTCAAGTATTGAAGCACCGCATTCACGTACCACAGCGTCGCATCAACCGAGTTGTACGCTGGTTCACCTGCCGAATCAGAGACAAAATTCGGTATCAATCCCCCTTTGCTATGTTCTTTGAAGTTCAGAAAGACCTTCTTTGCATCTTCAAAACTCCTCGTGATTAGCATGAGGCCTGGCAAGGATACGAACGTGTCCCTTCCCCAAGCTTCAAACCAATGATAACCAGCGATAACAGACCTTTGTTCAGCCTTTAGTCCCTTGACTATGAACATGCTTGTGCCAAGCACAATTCTGCTTAGCCAGCCACTGACAGGGATCTTCTCATGCGTCCGATAGAACCATGATAGGTGACTTTTATGTCGCCTTATTTCTCTCTCAAAGAAGGTTGCCATATCATGAAAGGTGGCCGGCATTCTGCCCATGACCTTTCGGGCACTCTCTTCATCTACGTCTGCAACCGCAACTATTGCGCAATTACTCTTCTCGCCTGCTTTTGCCTCAAACTCGAAGAATCCGCTCTGATAGCAATCATCTAGGTAGCTTTCCTCGCGACCTGCTTCTTCCCGATAATACATGCTTTCGACCCATTTCCCGCCTGCAGAGTATCTACCCTCTATCGCCTTCATCATAAGCGAACCCCTTGGCACGTCGAAGCTCAACACAGAGCTTCGTTCTTCAGGCTTCTGGCTGGGTTCCTCTGAGTCTTTCCACCTGTCTGTAGTGGAGTGGAAATGCCTCCAGTTCACAAGCGGAGAGACCTGTATCTTCACATCAGCGCCTTTGTTCAAGATCTCGTATAGAATCACGATGGCGTTTCTTTCCCACGGCATGAGAACAGTCTTGCTAAGCTCAACATTCCTCAGAGCATACGTATATTTCGGAAAAGGCGATGCTGAAAACTCCTTGGGGAGGGTGTACCCGCGTGGAAAGATGCCGTCCCGAAACTCGTTAGCCCCGATGGGCAAGACATTTCCATCTATGTTTATTTCTTCATCCAGTTTTGCAAGGTATACTCTCCTATCGCAAGGTGGATGAAATGCTGCAACAAGCAGCCCATGATACTTCCTCGTGTTTATCCCAAGAACGGTTGAGGATGCGTATCCGCCCAAACCATTGGTGATTATCCATTCTTTCTTGATTGCTTCTTCAAAACGTGAAAGCGATTCCTGATCAATCACCGCGATCGGCAAATCCATTTTATGGCATCAGCTTTGCTATGTTCTTCTCTCTTGGCGCAGCGAAGTAGTTCGCTACTGGCGTGCACTTTGTTCTAAAGAGCAGGGCATGCGGCTTTCTCAGCTTGTACTCTGTCAGAGTCTCAGCGTAGCCCATGCCTTTCGCAATAACCAAATCTGCAGAGTCATAAACGGTAAGGAACTCTGGAGAAACTTCCTTCATTGCCAAACCAACCGCATCTGTTCCCGTAGTTAATATCTTGTCTGCGGTTTTGCTCATACCTGAAGCTTCAGCATCCTCCAGCGTAGCGTCATTTATGACTGGCTTGCCCTTGACCGCTACGGCCACGGTGACACCCATATTCTTCAGCTGCTCAACAAGCAGCGTGTCGAACACGATTTCTCCAGCGTTGTCAGCCAAGTACAGGATTTTGTTTGATTTTTTCGCAAGCTCGTAGATGCTGCTAATTTCGTCTATTACCAGATCTTTTCCTGCTTCTCGAATGTTCTTCCCCAAGGAGCTGAAGGTGAACTTGTGGTCCGGAATATCAAATTCCATCGTGTTGCCGACCATGGCACATAAGCAGGCCCTCTTAAACCTGTCCTGCTGCGCATAGCCTTCAGAAACAAGCTTCCTTGCATTGGGCAAAAGCTTCATCGCCTTCTCGTTGCTGATCCTTTTGCTTCTCTTGTAGGGATCGTCGTTGCCTGTAAACCTCTTTATTATTCTGTCTCTTTTCGTGCCTAGATCAGCGGGAACGGCTGTAGGCCTGAACTCCTTGCACAACATGTGCAACACTTCGTTGGTTGCTCTAAAACGTAACGCGGGATTTGTGGTAGCCTCAGTGATCTCAGCGGCGGCCCTGCTGAGTATGCATGCTGCGCACTCTGGTTCGACCTTCAAGACTTGGCCAATCCACCTATTTCGCGGCGTCTGCGAATCCCAGTATGACCGCATATGGATCTTTCGCTTTTACGATGCCGCTGGCTACGAGAACTCCTTGAGTACCCAGCTTCAATGCCGCCGCAACATCTTCGCCGTGGCTTATGCCTGCGCCGCATAGAATCGTGACTTCAGAGTTAACCTCTCTAACAAGCTTCACGGTGTCCGTTATTACCTCAGGTTTTGCTTTCGAAACAGGAATCCCCGTACCGATAAGCTCAGGTGGCTCAATGGCTATCATATCAGGCTTCAACGCTGCTACTGCAGCACTTATGCTTGGGTTATTGGCACACACGCATGATTGCAGATTCTTCTCCTTGGCCAGCTTGACTATTTCGTCAATGTCAGACAGCTTAAGCTGTCTTTCAGAATGGTTAATCAGAGTGCCACTTGCGCCTGCTTCCTTCACGGATTCTGCTAGAATGTGTCCAGTGAAGCCTCCTGGCCTTATGGGGTCTATGTGCTGAGCGAAGATAGGTATGCTAACCGCCCTCCGTACGGCTGCTATGTCTGCAAATTGAGGTGCTACGCACACCGATAAGCTGGTTTCAAGGCTCACCTTCTCGGCCTTTTCAGCAAGCTCAACGGCCTTCTGTCCTGTTGCTTCCAAGTAAGTCTTAAAATTGATGATTATGATTGGTGCTTGCAGTTTCCTCGGCATGAGCCTTTTTCACCTAGCTTACGATTAGCCCCAACTGTTAATATTGTTTTGTAATAGAAAAAAAACACTGAAAGGTTGATCAGCGTGCACTAGCATTTCTCAATGATGTTCTTCCTGGAACAAAAACGGCTGCTGCAATCACCGTTGTACATAGACCTGTTTTGTCTCCAGTGGCCGATTGAGTCACGTTGGTTGTTTTGATTATCATGCCGCTGGTTTTGAACAGCTGCTCTTTCTCGTGCCATGCAATTTCAGGGTCGAACTGGATGCCCATGGTTGTCGCCAGCATCGTTGCAGCCAAGTCCTCCGCATAATCTCCTGCCTTGTCATCAGGTTGCCCAAATGAATGATGCTCAGAGAGGTATCCATAGTCATTCTCACCTGAAGGAATAGCTACTCCTATCGAAGATGCTATTAGTCTATGTGGCTCATTGGTTGAGTTTCTGGCCAGAACAATGAACGTTATCTGCCCAGGTCTAATCATTTTCAGGCCTCGTTCTCTCGGAACGAGCTGGCAGCCTGGCGGAACAATGCTCGATACGCTGACTATGTTACAGTGCTGGATGCCTGCATCTCTAAGAGCCAACTCAAAGGACTGCAGTTGCTCCTTGTGTTTGCCAACTCCTTTTGTTAAGAAGAAATACTTAGGAATCATTGTTGCCATAGAAATAACCAGATCTGCTTATTAGTTTTGTGTCTATGGGGAAAACGGCATTTTCCCAGCTTTTGGCCTTCTGTTCGGAAAATGGAGCCACCCGAGCGCTTAGCAGATTCCGTTTCCACAAACTATAAATTCCGAGTGCCGATCCCTATCGAATGCATCTTGAGAAGGAGTATGAATGAGCTTGAAAAACAAAACAATCACCACTATGATTTTGACAGCGCTCCTACTAGCCAATGCGTTATTGTTTGCTGTCCACTCTCAGAATACTCAAGCAAAACCATTTATGAGCCCAGTGTGGGGCGACTGGATACACTATCATAACTACACTGAGATAGTCAACGTGCTTCTCTTCCTGAACACAACCTGCCCGAGCTTGGTCGACCTCTTTCCCATTGGCAGCAGCTACCAGAGTCGGACTATCTACTGCATCAGATTGACAAATGAAAACATGACGATTCAGAAGCCGAAGGTTCTTTTCGTGGGCTATCATCATGCTCGCGAGCCCATAAGCGCCGAACTGGCACTATACTTTGTCGTTGAAGCCGTGACCAACTATGGCTCCAACGAAACCATAACGCGCATGCTGGACTACTGCGAGATATACATTGTTGTAGCACTGAACGTCGATGGACTTGACATTTTTAGACAGAACGACTGGCAGCGCAAGAACGCTCATCCCGATGACGAAGATAATGACG
>CAZDNV010000087.1:0-8208 GCA_964506875.1 uncultured Candidatus Bathyarchaeia archaeon | reverse complement strand
TTCGAGAGGCTCGAACAGGAAGGCATCAAGACTCACTACAGAGGTCTAATCACTGAAAAAGGGGAAACTACAAGCTTCGACAAGCTGAAGAAACCAACAAACACTATGGAAGTCAAACTGGTCAACGTCTACAGACCACGCATTTACGCTGAAAAAGGCAGGTTGCAGTACAACTATGACGCCTTCTCCACTAGCCTTAAAAACTACCTGATCCCGCTTGAGATAATATACAGAAACGGGTTGCCAGAAGGCTCCTCGATCTTTAGGCGACTTGAGCAAGGCGTGATCACCATAGCGGAACTGGGTCTGGAGCATTATCCGAAACCAGGAGAACACTTGGCCCACCCCATCTTTGATGTGAGCACAAAGCTTGAAGAAAAAGACAGATATGTAACATGGAGAGAGGCCCAGAGAATCGCTGGCCTAACAGACGAAGAACTGGAAGAGATCAAAGGCTTGCTGCTCAAAGTCGACAAGACGATTAGCCAATTGGCCTCAAGAGCAGGCCTACAGAACGAAGACGGCAAAATAGAGTTGGCTTTTGACCACGTCAGAAAGCTCATGATCGTCGATGTAGTAGGCACTCTTGACGAGTGCAGATTCACTTATGATGGCTTGCAGGTAAGCAAGGAGATAGCAAGACAATTCTACCGAAAAACAGAATGGTTCAAGGATGTAGAGGAAGCGAAGAGAAAAGCTGAAGAAACCGGAATCCAAGATTGGAAAGCAATCTGCAAATCGAATCCACCTAAGCTGGAACCTGCCTTGAAAGACATAATCAGCGAAATGTACAAGGCCGCGGCAAATAAATTCACTGAAAGCAGGCTTTTTGATGCCCCAAGCCTTGACGAGACAGTAAAAAAATGTAGGAAATATGCAGGTTCAGTCTAGGTGACCAATTCCTGCAACTGATTCTTTTTCACCGCTCTTCTTATTTCTAGGGCTATGCGGTCGCCTGTGCTCATTGCCCTCATGTACTTAGCATTAGCATATTGTGAGCCCAAACCCATGTGAACGTTCGTGCCGCCACCGTGCCGAAGAGCCACGTCTTGTGTCACCGGGATATGCATGTAAGGATCTCGTTCCTCTGGAGCGTCATAAAGCCCATAGTCCGTTGCCGTCCTTGCTCCTGCACCGCTTGTGAAGTCTAGTTTGACAGCAGGCTTGAGCTCATATTTTGAAACTCGATCCCAAGTGATCAATGTTTGCAGGCACCATGCACCGATTATGCCAGGAGGCGCATGTTCTCTGCATGCCAGTAGGAAACGGTCTGCATAGCGGTGCATGTCCTTCAGCAGTGATTCTCTTAGGCTGAGGATAGCATGGGCTGTGACCTCAAATGACGGCACCTTTTTTATCTTCTCCTGCACGTCCAGTGGAAGCCTTTTTACGCCGTCAAGAATGGTTTCCCTGCGCTCATCTATGGAAAGGAACTGATTTGCCAAGCAGACTCTGGCTTCCTCCACGTTTACGTTGTAGAGTTTTGCATACCAGTCGTCAACATCGCCCCATTCACTTTTCGCATCGAGCGGTGAAAAGAAGAAGTTGAAGTTCGCGTGCGGTCCCAGTACGATCTGTTCTACGCGACCATTCTCCAGTGCTTCCTTGTTCAAGTTTCCAGCCTTGACCTCACGTGCAGCTTTCTCCTCCAGATCTTTAGAGTCGGCAGCGAAGATGAACTCTCTTTCAAAGGCTCTGTGGGCGTGTTCAGCCTTCAGAATCATGGGTTCATCAATCGGCTCCTTGAATCTTATCCCGCCAGAGTAGGCTTCGTAGGAATAGGATTTCGGTGATGGAATCCTGGCTTGTTCAGCAAACCAATAGTAGTCTTTTTCGATTTCCCCCCTATTCTCTATCTTTAGGAGCGTTCTTGAGCCAAGGATTGGAACTGCATACTGCTTCTCAATAACGCTGCAGTACTCGTCTCCGCCAACGTAGACGGCAAATGCTCGGTTCGTGATCTGCAAGCATTCCAAGTCAACAAGCTCGTCAACGTACTTGACTATGTCAGAGTATTTGTCCAGAATCAGTATGACGCTTCTCCAATCGCCATTCTTCTTTATGTCCTTTGGATCGTTCACGACGCGTAGATCTCTTTTCACTAGGCCTGGTAAGTCCTCAACTGTCTCTTCTGGCTTTCCTACCATGGGGTTCTGGAGGTAAATTCGCGCTCTGCCAGGTGTTGTGTAGATTATGCTTCTTACTCCATAGTTGCGTTGACCCTGCCAAGCATCCAACGCAGAGTGTGAACCCAAGTCTAGTCCAATGGGCTCCTTATACTTCTTGGCTAGCTCTTGCATTTCTTCTCTCTTTATTGCCAAATCATTCACCTAATCAGTTAAGCATTAGACTGCCTGACCATTTCTTAAGCCTTTTTGCACATTTACCCGTCAAAGCATGGTTGCATAACATGCACGTAGATCTTTGTTCTATCCAGATTTTGCATATGGGGTTATAAGAAAAAGAGTGACCCATTGCTCTTGGGGAGAAAGGAGTTGGCTGAAGAGAGCTTGGGCTGGATATTTGTCGATGCTGTTCCAATACTTTGCGAAGAAAGAAGAGTTGCTAGGCAAGCCCAAGTAGAGACTTGGCTTGATCTTGCACAAGCCGCCAAAGCTCTAGGCATCGAGAGGAAGAACAAGAACAAGCAAGGCATAAGCCCAATGAGCTATGTTGTCTAGAGCTTGAAGACCTTCAGTATCCTGTCGAAGTTCTCGCGTGTCCTATCATTCTTGTAGCGCCTCAAGATCTCGAAAACAGACTTCACACTCTTCTCGCCGAGTCCAAGAGCAGCATTCCTGGCGATTCGGCTATCCACGAAAAGAAACTGACATATCGAAGTCACATTAGACGGTTTTCGACGTAAGCTGGCGCTTTCAAAATCGATAATGAATGGCCTATCTTCCTTATTGACTATCAAATGCTTCTGGGCATGACTCAGTTCACCATGATCCAGCATGATGACATCCAGTCGCCGACACTGCTCCAGAATCTCCCGCAAGACCTGCCTGGTTTGAGCCCTGTTTTTCCTCGTGCTTAGCCAGTCTAACAGAAACTGACCCTCAACAAACTCCATCAGCAGGAAATTCTTGCTCGCCTTCAGAAGCTTTGGTCCCACCTGCGCAGCGTTGGCCTTTCTAAGAAGACTTGCCTCCCTTTGCATGCTTTTCCTGTCTGCATCCACCCTTCGAATCTTCAAGGCAGCCCTTTCGCGGCCTCTATAAGCCAAGAGCACTAAGCCAACACAACCCTTACCCAAAACAGACAGGTTGAAGACTTCTTTCTCACCGACGAATTCCACAGCAGTAACCCCAAGCCTTTGCAGTTCCTTCAATCGCTTCCCCGGCTCTGCTTCAGTGGCTCGAGGATAACATGTCATGTCAGCGTATGGTTTCTCAACTAGCTTCTCAACAGGCAGCATTAGTGACCCCTTCGGTTTTCAAAGACCAAGCGAGAACACGATGCGTGTACACCAACCCCGAGAGGATCCGCGAAAAGAGGGGAGACGGATGCGCCTAGAGTGGCCAAGTTCGGGTTCTCACCTTGATCTCTCTTCACTGGCAAGATCATTTAAGCATTGTTAAGCACGCCATTAGCACGCCCTAGTGTGTTGAGATGACTACGGTGATGGTTGCAGGATGGCCTTTATGTTGGCAGGATCAAGTGGACATCTATTGATTCTTGACCCCTTCCCCTCGGTCTTTCTCAGGATCAATATGACTCGTAACCAAGACTGCTTCAAAATCAATATCCAAAAAGCCACACTGAAACTCGACACAAAGCGGATGCCAAGCCATAGGAGCGCAGAAGGGGAAAGAGGGATGTTGTGAGTGCGCGCTAGAGTTGAAGAAACAAAAGGCTTAGAATATACGACGCCTACAACGACATAGAAACACCGCATGTCCTGGGGCCAAGAGGAATGCCGAAGTTCAGGCAAATAGACCAGATACTTAATGTTATGAGTAGAAAGGAGCATATCCGCAACGTTGGCATAGTTGCGCACGTAGACCATGGGAAAACCACGATGACAGATTCGCTCTTGATCGTGGCTGGGCTTCTTCCACCTCAAGTTGCTGGCACAGCCAGAGCGCTTGATTATTTGGAAGAAGAACAGAAACGTGGAATCACAATAAAAACAGCCAACATATCTCTGTTACACCGAATGAACAGCAGTTACTATGTCATCAACCTGATCGACACTCCAGGTCACGTTGATTTCACCGGAAAAGTGACGAGAGCTCTTAGAGCGACAGACGGAGTCGTCGTCGTCGTGGATGCTGTAGAGGAGGTTATGGCTCAGACAGAAACTGTCATTCGGCAAGCATTGGACGAAAGAGTGAGACCGGTTCTCTTTGTCAACAAGGTTGATCGTTTGATCAAAGAGCTAAGGATGAATGCTGGCGACATCCATGACAAGCTCAATCACATAATAGACGATTTCAACAATCTAATCGAAATCTACGGAGAAAGTGAGTTCACGAAAAGATGGAGAATAGGCCCAGCAAGGGAGGCCGTTGCGTTCGGTTCAGCCCTTCACAGGTGGGGCTTCACGTTGGAAGCTGCTAAGCAAAAGGCAATGAAGTTCACGGGTATTCTCAATGCCTATGCAGACGATAAGTACCAAACACTTTCCAAAACTCTTCCACTTCACGAGGCAATATTGGACATAGTGGTCAAGAATGTACCCAGTCCTAAAGAGGCTCAGAAGTACCGAATACCAAAGATCTGGAAAGGCAAGTTAGATTCTGCCGTGGGCCTCGCAATGCTAAACTGCGATGAAAAAGGTCCTGCAGTTATGTGCGCAACCAATGTCCAGAAGGATCCAGCTGTAGGTTTGATAACAACTGGAAGAGTTTTCTCTGGTTCGATGAAAGAAGGAGACAAAGTCTACTTGCTTGAGGAGTCCAAAGAGTCCACCATACAGAAGGTCTCAATATACATGAGCGCTTTCAGGGAAGAGGTCAGTCAAGTCACAGCAGGCAACATAGCCGCGATAACGGGCCTAACGCAAGCAAGAGCAGGCGAGACAGTTGTTGACGTTGCGTGCAAGGACGAGATGGCTCCTTTTGAGCCCATGAGATACATGTCAGATTCTGTCATGACCGTAGCAGTTGAGCCAAAGAACCCACGAGATTTGCCAAAAATGAAGGAAGCTATAGACCGGCTTTCCATCGAGGATCCAAACATTTCAATCACAATCAATGAGAAGACAGGTGAGTATCTGCTAGGAGGGCTGGGCGAACTCCACTTAGACGTAGCTGTGAAAGCCCTGAAAGATTATGGTAAAGGCATACACATAGCAGTCTCCAACCCAATGGCAGAGTACCGAGAAAGCGTGACTGCCAAAGGTCTGGAAGTCATGGCAAGAAGCCCCAACAAACACAACAGATTCTGGGTTCAAGTGGAGCCTTCTGAAAACAAGGAACCAAAGTCTGAGGATCACGCAGAAAACACGTGGGTATCGGACGCGCATAGCAACTCATTTGTGAACCTGTCGAAGGATACATCCCTTCTTAGGGGAGTAAGAGACGCAATCATGTCAGGTTTCAGCTGGGCATGCCACACGGGACCATTATGCGAACAGCCCCTCCAAGGAGTCAAAGCCAAACTGTTACAAGCTGAAATCCATGAAGATCCAGCGTTCCGTGAACCGAAACAGATCACGCGAGCTATAAGCCGAGCTGTGCTTAGTTCCTTCCTAACAGCTAAGCCGGTGCTTCTTGAACCTGTATACAAGATTGAAGTGTCCGCACCGACCCAATGGCTTGGCACATGCACCAGCATAATAACCCGTCGACGCGGAAAAATCCAGATTACTAAGAATAAAGGAACGCAGACCATTATCATAGGCAACATTCCCGTCGCGGAGACTTTCGGTCTAGCTGCTCAGATCCGCTCAGCCACCTCAGGACACGCATTCTGGCAAAACGCTTTTGATCATTGGGAAGAAGCCCCAAGAAGCATATCGGCAGAGGCGATAAGACAGATCAGAATCCAAAAGGGATTGCCACCAGAAATCCCAAAACCAGACAAGTTCGCAGAAGAAGCTGAGCATTTATAGCCCTCGCCCTCAAAATCAAGTGGCATGGAAGACAACTACCAGAAAATCAGAGAGATAGTCGAAGAAGAACTGTCAGGGTCTACGCATGATATTGAGCATGTTATGAGAGTCCACAAGCTGTGCTTACGCCTTGCAGAATAAGAACCGAAAGTTGACATGAAAGTCTTGAGAACAGCTGTCCTATTACATGATATTGCACGTTTGAAGGAATTCAATGATAATACAGGTACAGTCGATCATGCATCTGTCGGTGCTGAGATGGCGGAAAGAATACTCAGGATGCTTGACTACTCTGAAACGGAGATCACCAAAATCAAACACTGCATAATTGTACACCGGTACAGAAGAGAAAGAAAAGCTGAAACCGTCGAAGCCAGAATCCTCTTTGATGCGGACAAGCTAGACTCAGTAGGAGCTGTTGGCATAGCTAGAGTCTACATGATGGCGGGCCAATATGGACAAAGAGTCTATTCGAACGTCTCAGTCAAAGAATACTTGCATGACAACACCACAGGCGGACAGGCTGAAGGCGGGATCATAAACATATCGAAACATGCTCCAAACCTGGAATTCGAGTTGAAATTCAAGCAAATCCATAGGAGACTATACACACAGAAGGCCAAAAAAATAGCCCGCAAAAGACTAAGGTTCATGGAAAGCTTCTTTGAAAGACTCAAGTCAGAAATAGACGGAGAGAAGTGAGGCCACTTGAAGATCCAGTTAGCTTCATCGTCTCCATTCAATCTTGACCTGACCATTTGCTGTGGACAAGTCTTCAGGTGGCAGAAACATGCAGATTGGTGGTACGGCGTGGTCGGAGGAGAAGTCCTGAAGACAAGGCAACTTGGCAATTGCTTGGAGTTCGAGAATGCAGACATTGGCTTGGTCAAGGAATACTTCGGCTTGCGCGACAACTTACCAAGAATCAGCTCACAAATCAGCAGAGACGAGCACATCAGAATGGCACTCCGAACGTTTAGAGGCCTGCGAGTCATCAGACAGGACCCTTGGGAATGTCTGATCTCATACATATGCGCAACATACAAAAGCATCGCAGCGATCAAGCACATGCTACTTAATCTCTCGAAGAACTTCGGAGGAGAAGCCAGACTTGACGGTCACGATTTCCATACTTTCCCACCGCCAGAAGAACTGGCAAGAGCAACTACAGCCAGGCTAATCAGATGCGGTCTCGGCTACAGAGCAACTTACGTCCTTGAAACAGCGAGAAGAGTCCAACAGGGCAGTCTTGATCTTGAGAAATTGAGAAAAACAAAGTATCTCGAGGCCAAGGCTGAACTGCTGTCACTTCCTGGCGTTGGCTCAAAGGCTGCAGACTGCATATCCCTCTTCTCCCTCGGAAAGCTTGAAGCATTTCCAGTTGACATCTGGGTAAAGCGATCAGTTCTGAGACATTACTCAGACCATTTCCCAAGCGAATTCGTCAAGAGAATCTCGGCTAGAAGATCATTGACCGACCTAGAATATAATAAGCTGAGCAAGTTCGGCCGGGAGTACTTCGGAGAATATGCAGGCTATGCTCAAGAATATCTGTACCACCACGAACGAACACAAACCAGAGTTGTTTGGCAACCAGCCAAGAAGAAGCTTCTGAAATGATTAGATCGATTGCGTCAAACTTATTCCTTAGAAACTCGCTCCTTCCATTTCTGGAGTCTTTTCCTAACCTCTTCTTCAAGTTTCTCCTTTGAGATAAGCCGCCCTCTTACTATAACTTCCCCATCAAGAGCGATACTAGGAGTGCTCAAAACAGCAAGTGCCAACCCCTCATCCAAACCTTCCTGAGTTGCCAGATCCACTTCCTTGCAGGGAAGGGCAAACTCCTGAGCAACCTCAGAGGCGATAGCTTTCGCTACGGAACAGCTTGAGCAAGTAGGCAAAGTGAAAACTTTCAATTCCATTGATTCTCCCCCTTCTAGCCTAATCTAGCTGGGTACAGAGTTTTTAAATCTTTCAGAGCTAGTTGCCCGAGATCTGGGTTATGGCTTCTTGACAAGCTACTGTTCGATTTGTGACGACTTGAACGCATAAAACGTTTAAATCACGCTGAAAACAAGCATACTAACGCATGATAAGACAGAGGGCCCGTAGCTCAGCCAGGTTAGAGCGCCAGGCTCATAACCTGT
>CAZDNV010000086.1:0-8322 GCA_964506875.1 uncultured Candidatus Bathyarchaeia archaeon | reverse complement strand
AATGCATAGCCGAGTACAAGTATGATGGTGAACGCTTACAGGCACACAAGAAAGGCGAAGATGTAAGGCTGTACTCAAGGCGGTTAGAAGACATCTCACGGCAATATCCAGATGCTGTCGAACTCATTAGGCATTTCATTATGACCGAGGAAGCGATTGTTGAATGTGAGTGTGTTGCTATTGATATTGACACAAATGAAATGCGTCCATTTCAGGAACTGATGCATCGCAGGCGTAAGTACGGAGTCGGCAAAGCTGTAGAGGAATATCCTGTTTCGCTTTTCATGTTTGAAGCATTATATGCCGATCACTGTGATCTGACCCTAAAGCCCTATCCTGTCAGGAGAGAAATGCTTGCTAAGATCGTGAAGGAAGGCGATAGGATGAAGATGGCTACTCACATTGTGGCCAGAAATGCAGCTGAGCTTGAGAAATTCTTCCTAGGAGCTATCGAGAATGGCTGTGAAGGGCTAGTCTGCAAGTCCATTGCAGAAGACTCGATGTACCAAGCTGGGGCCAGGGGTTGGCTGTGGATAAAATACAAACGTGACTACAAGAGCGAGATGACCGACACAGTTGACTTGGTTGCTGTGGGGGCTTTGCGTGGAAGAGGTAAAAGAGCTGGAACCTATGGTGCTCTTCTACTTGCAGCATACAACCCTGCGAATGACACTTTCGAAACTGTCACAAAATGTGGTTCCGGCTTCACTGACGAGGACTTGCAGAAGCTTCCTCAAATGCTGCAAAAGCATATTGTTTCACATAAGCATGCAAGAGTTGTTACGACGCTTGAGGCTGACATCTGGTTTGAGCCTGCTTTGACGCTAGAGGTATTGGGTGCAGAAATCACGTTGAGTCCAATACATACCTGCTCTATGAACTCGGTTCGCAAAGGAAGCGGTCTTGCCATTCGTTTTCCACGTTTCACTGGTAAGTACAGGATTGAAAAAGCTCCTGAAGACGCGACAACATCCTCTGAGATCCTTGAGATGTATAACGGTCAACTCAAGAAAGTGAGCGAAGGCTGATTCCTACGATCGTCTGTAACTGCTGTATCTGAGCTTGCGAACGATGAGCAGGGTAAATACTTCTCTTTGTATCAAACTGAGCTCTCATAGTCCAGAATTCTGATTCATATAGGTTTATATGAAAAGAAACTGCCGGTCCTTATGAGGGCAAGACGGCAGATTGCGCAGAGCCTTTCTTCTGTTGAGCGTCATATTCTTTCTGCTGTTCCTTGAAACAGCGTATTCAGCTGAGCAAGTCAGTGTTGAGTTTCTATATTGGGATCCATCTAAAGATCCTCTTTGGTGTCCAGACTGCGACCCATGGGTCATTGCCTATGAAGATTTTCTGATAAAAAACGCTACGATGCAGGATATTCAAGACAACTACTCTGGTCAAGTCTGGGTGAACTGGACTCAGTACTCTTCTACTTATGGACAAACGCAGAGGAATCTGTATGGGGTTGACCCCGCACGCGCAGCAAACTCGTTAGTAATAAAGGGGAAGAATGGCAGTTTCGTCGTCGTTCAGGGAGATTTCAATGAATCCTACATCAGACAGAAGATCGATGAATACTTGCAGGAGCCCCCACCATCGAACAAGGGAACCCTTGAATGCCACTCATACAATGGTTCACTGGAACTAACAACGAATGTCAATGTTATCGAGAGCGGCTACACGAATTCAACACCTTTTGTAGATTTCTTTGACGTTGGAACATACACGATGAATGCTACTTGGTTAGGAGTCACGCAGACAAAGACTGTTGAAATTGTTAATGGGACGAAAACGACGGTGACGTTTCAGTTTGGCTCAACTCCACCTTCCCCTCCTCCACCTTCTTCTTCGCAAACTACCTTAGCTGCAGTTTTGGGACTGGCATTTTACTTTGGCTTCTTTGAGACTTTTTCTCCTTGTATAATTGCCCTGTTGTCCTTTGTGTTGAGCTATAGCGTAGGTGAAACAGTCAGGTTCAAAGAGGGTCTAATGCATGTGATTGTCTTTGGATTAGGATTCGTGACTGCAGCAGTGTTCCTTGGCTTGGCATTTGGGCTTGTGCTTCGAGAGATGCCAACCCTGCACATAGCCCTAATTTGGGTGGTCTGCGTCATTGCTATACTTCTCGGCCTCGATTTGCTCGGGCTAAACCTGCTCAGCTTGTTCCACATAAGCTTAAAGACTAAGCCTCTCGTAAGAAAATTGTCCAAGAGATTTGCGTTTACGTATGCAGGCCTATTTCTTCTTGGCTTCATATTCTATTTCCTTGACCCGTGTCTTGCTCCCTTCTTTGTTGCTTCATTGCCCCTGTACATTGCGCCTTCACTAATAATGAGCTTTGACTTCTTGTTTCTCGTTTTCCTCGTCTTCTGCATAGGAGTCATGGTGCCGTTCTTTGCAGTCGGTTTGCTTGCAGGATCTATTTCCAAGCTGGCAAGAAGCACTTACAGGCATCGGACTGTTATCCGAGGCATTAGTGGTCTAGTTCTGATATGCTATGCCCTATACTTGATCATTACGTACATAATCCGTATCCAATAAGCTACAATTCAATGACTAGTCATGCCTATGACAATAGCACCTGGCAGACCTTGGTAAAGGAACCAACCTTGAGCGATTGCCTTGATTGGGTCACTTGCTTGGCTGTCTTCAGTCATATGAAACAAAGCTTCTCAAAGATTAAATAGATGGAAGAAGCATTGTATTTATTGAGCGTGGCATTGGAGTGGGATTCACGACAATGGAATCCGAGGAGAAAAGGGCAATGCAGCGTTCTGTTCTAGTGAAAATGGTTTTCCATTTGGCATCTCTCCTAGATTCTGCTATCGACAGGATATTTCGCCTTTCGCTGTTTCTGTCAGTGATGCTTACGGGAATCGTGCTGGCCCTTCCTGTCATGGGGGTCTGGACCATTTTTCTCCTAGCCCATTACTTGCCGTATCCATTGATGCCGATTGTAGTATGGACAATGTTGATTACACTGATCGCTCTTGCCGCTGCAACAGACTATGTCCGATCAATAAGCTAGCAAGGCATTAGACCTTGCGAGAATAGTTCCACTTCACATGTCCTGGCTGACGTTTTCTGTTTGCAGACTTTTAGGCATTACTTATGAGCTGAGGATGATTCGGCTTCCTTTTTTCCAACTGGTTGTTCCACTCAGTACATAGACGAAGGTTTTGAGATGCGTGTACGAGGAATAGCCGACTCGGCACTCGCGGGCGCTCGGGTGCCAATGCAAGTTACTGGTTTCTTCTTGGCAAAGTATGCATGATTGCAGACAAGTTCATGTGAAATGCGGCTATTCCTTATCTTCTTGAAGATTATCTGCCTTTTCTTTTGCTTTCGATTCGTCTCTCTCTGCCTTTTGTAATAACGACCTTTCCTTGTCATTATCATTTGATACAGCATATTGAGTTTCATCTTTCAGAAGAAATGGACTAGAACAAAGTTTCGCAAGACTTATAAGATGTCAAGGCAGTCCTAATACTGCCCTTCTAGAAATAGGGTTTAATATGAAATAGAGGAGAAAGGAAAATGAAAAACAAACTAATCACATGTCTAATGCTACTATCGCTAACACTAGGAGTATATCCAATAGCACTAGCTATCCAACCCTTTGCTCTTTCAGGAGGAGAACTCAGAACTTCAAACTTCAATGCATGGGATGGAGTAAACGCAACAGTCTACACATCCGTACCATTCAACGTCGATGCTGCAGGAGTCGGAAACGTAGGCTTAACAATGTACGTCTACGGCTTAAACATGAGTAGCATATTCTATGAGGGAGGCTGGGTGTGGCCCCCAGACCCAAGTGACTTGGGCGCTATTGCAGATATGGGAGTAACAGGCACAACTTCGCCCCAATTCGACATGCAGAACGCGGCATGGTTCCAGCTTCACAGCTCATGCGGCAGCGGAGTAGGTACATGGAATGACCAAAGTGGCAAATACAATCACACGTATGGTAGTGTTCGCAAATGGCTTATTCAAGGATGGCATACGGGGCAAACCGGAGGCAAAGTCTTCCCTGATGACCCAACCCACCAATACAACGTTGAACGTTTTGTCCCCAATGATCCAATGTGGGGCAGCACGTATATGCCAGGATATGGTCAAAACTATGACGAATACCAGACTTTTGACTTCAAAATCCAATTCACACCATTGGGAGGCGGACAGTATAAAATGCAAGGATGGGTCAGAATGCACGCCGCAGCATCATGGGACGAAATGTGGTATCTTAATTGGCCATACAAATGGCAATGGAACAAAGCCATAAACAACGTTGCAAATCCCGAAGATGCATGGCTCAAGATCGGAGGACATCAACCAGACGGCGGCGAGAGAATAATCAGCGGATGCGATTTCTCGATGGTCTACCCCTACATATCGATTGCCAACTGGGGAACAACACAAACACAGTATCACTTCATAAGCTGGGAGAGAATTGCGGTTGAGGGAACACCTGCAACGCCGCCCCCAGAAATGTGGGTAGACGACAACTGGACAGGATTGCCAAACGGCACAGAAGTCCAACCAGGCAAATTCATCGGCTACAATGCATTCGCATTGATACAGGACGCAATCAATGCAGCAAATCCTGGCACGCTGATATGGGTATACGACGGCATCTACAATGAGAATCTTGTCATCGGCAAGACTCTAACAGTTCAATCCGCATCTCATCCGATAATTGATGGCGGAGCGGCAGGAGACTGCATCAGTGTGACCGCCAACAATGTGGTCGTCAATGGCTTTGAGATCAGAAATGGCTACAATGGAATAATCGGACAAACCTCTGGCTCCACGTTCTCCAATAACGTTATCCACGACAACCTGAACATTCCTGGATCTGCAGGAGTAGGCATCCTGCTCTGGGGTGACAACGACAACAACATCATAGCACATAACGAGATATACGACAATGATCGCCAGGGAATATTCGTCGGCTATTACGACACAACGAAGATCTCTACGGGAAATATCATTACCGACAACACAATATACAATAATGGACTCTATCGGAATCCACTATTAGGACCAGACGCCTCAGAATACGGCATCCAACTCTGGACAGCAGACAGCAACATTATTGAAAACAACGAGATCTACAACCACGACGACTGGTTCCCATATGGAACAACCTTTGATTTCGCTCAAGGCATCTACCTATGCGACTCCAACAACAACCTTATCACAGGCAACAACCTGCATGGCAACAACTATGGAGTTGGACTATGGCACCCCACCCGCGCTGTGGTGACCAACTACATTAACTACAATGATATCTGGGCCAACACAGGCTATGGCGTGCGCACATTCGATGGACCACCACTCGTAGATGCTCGTTTCAACTGGTGGGGTCACGCGAGCGGTCCGACACACTCGTCCAATCCAGGCGGCACGGGAGACACCATTAGCAACAACGTTGACTACAGTCCTTGGCTGGGACTGGTAGTAGGCACAGCCCCCATGACATATCACGTGAATCCTACAGGCTTGCCCGGAGCAATACAAGAGGCAGTGGACGAAGCAAGTGACGGCGACACCGTGATTGCCCACGAAGGGACTTACCCAGAGCAGGTACTGATCAACAAGAATCTGGCACTCAAGGGGCTGACTGGCGCCAAAATCGTAGCTCCTGACACAAGAAGCACCTATACGGTCGCAGAAAGCACAGGAATATGGGACCCACTGATTTTCGCTTATGGAGGCACGATGGTCAGCAACGCAGTAAGTGGTACAGGAACGATAGACGTGACAATAAGCGGCTTCGAAATAGATGGTCTAAATAAGGCTGGTCTTTCACCGAAAAGGTTTGTAGCGATCCTTTGCCGTAACGTAAAGCCAGGTCTCGTCAACGGTACATACATTCATCAAATGTTTGACCCCGATGGTCAAGGAAATGGTCCTGAAACCTTCGGCATAATGTGCTATGGCGATTCACTTGTTACAATCAAAGACAACGAAGTTCGCGATTTCAGCCGTGGTGGAATAGGAATCACCGGTGACGATGGACCATTACCCGACCCAACCACACATGTTCAAGGAAACATCGTAGTGGGAAACGGTCTGGAAGCAGGATCTGGATGGTGGGCGGAAAACGGAATACAGGTTTCCTATGGCGCCGGTGGAAACATCACCGGAAACAATGTGGTCAACTGTCAGGTCAACAACCCAAGTTGGGTGGCAACAGGGATAATCGTATATGATGCTGCCACCGGAGTGAGAATACTAGCAAACTCCGTTGAAGATTGTGACGTTGGCATCTCTGTTATCTCACCCTCATATGACGTAATAGAAGGAAACTCCATCACAGGCTGCAACTGGGAAGGAATAGGGCTAGGTTGGCCAGTTGACCATTGCACCGTAACCAACAACACAGTCACTGATAGCTGGGCAGGCATCGGCGTATGGGACGCTTCAGAGAATCTCATCAAATACAACACTCTGGAAAACAATGAGTACGGCATAATCATGGATGGAGATTCTGACAACAACGCGATCACACGAAACCACATAATAAACAACACTGTTGACGGAATATACATTGAACCATATGATGGCAACGATCCTTCTGGCACACAGGTCCACTACAACTGCATCGTGGGAAACGGAGACTATGGAGTATACAAAGATGGGGCAGAAGTAGTTAACGCGACTCACAACTGGTGGGGAGATAGCTTCGGTCCGTACCATCCAAGTAAGAACCCTGATGGTTTGGGCGACGAAGTAAGTGACAACGTGCTCTTTGAACCATGGATGAAAGCCTATTTTGAGTACAGTCGCAGTAACCCCGTAGTCGGCGAGCTTGTGACTTTTGACGCGACGCTATCCACAAAACCCTGCAACGTGAGAACAGTAGCCAGCTACACGTGGAACTTTGCAGATGGAAACACAACGGCAACCCCGAACCCAATCATAATTCACTCTTTCACAGGTCCAGGAACGCACAATGTTACTTTGACCTTGACATACGATGATGCAGCTACGGCAACAGAATGGGCGCTGATCTACGTTTCGAAGATGCCATGCTTGAAGGTAGTGCCTGAAGAGTTGAACGGTAAGCTTCTTGGCTCAACATGGCAAGTAAACATAACAATAAGTGACCTAGATGTCGCCCAAGGATTCGTTGGATGCCAATTCCGACTAGGCTACAACACTACACTGCTTGAGGTAGTAAACGCGACCGCAGGCGACTTCATCAGCGACCCAAGATGGAACAAGCACGGAATATTCCTAGCGTACTATGTGGAAAAGCCCTTCAATCACATCGTAGTCGGCTTACTGATATTCCCCAATGCTACAGGCAAATGGGACGCCTTCCCATACGGCAATGGAACGTTGGTGACAATCAACTTCAAGGTAATTCATCAAGAAAGAGGATATGACAAAGGACTAGGATGGCTAAAGCCGCCAGAGACATGCGACCTTCCGCTATTCGACACACGCATAATAAACAATGAAAGAGAATGGATTCCGCACACGACTAAGGACGGCGGGTACATCATATGGCCCACTAATATTGCAGACGTAAACTACGACGGATACGTAGGAATTGATGACCTGTTCTTGGTGGCATCCTCATTCGGAGAAGAGCCAGGGCGCCCACGATGGAACGCATTGTTTGACCTCAACAACGACTCATACGTTGGAGTAGACGACATCTGGACTACCGCGTACAACTTCGGCTGGGAAGTAGACTGCTAGACCGCGCAAAACGCGAAAAGAACCAAACACTCCCATTTTTTTTCTCTTTTCAAAATGAGAACTAGCTAGTAGCAGGTGCGAAATGCCACAGTTAGGGTCACACGCGCATGTGTCTACGTAAAGCCTTCATAACCGCCATCTGAAGAAGAATCATTGCAACAAAGATGCAGAGATTTGGAAACTCCCCAAGCACAATAATGCTTTCTTGTGGTTTTTGATGCAGGTAGGCAAAGTATAGAGCCGTTTCCTGATCAGTAGATAGATCCCTAACCTGAGGGGGCACGCCGTTGACTGTCACGTTGTATGGTGGCTCAATGAAGTCTCTAGGAAACATAAGTAAGCAAAAACCGTTGGTAGCTTGGTTCCCTGAAACTTGAATATCAAGTTCTCCGTGCGGGCTTGTGTCATTCGCCAAGTATGTGAGGCTGTTGACCGTGGAGTTCGAGATAACGATAATCGGGACTTTCTGGTCTTGCTTCTGGGCTCTGAAATAGTGGAATTCTCCCATTAACGCATGTGTGTCGTTGTTTGCAGCGTCGATTATGTAAGGCTCGTTGCCTATTCCGTCGTCATCCGTGTCCTTTCCGCCATAATCGTCCCAGTAAT
>CAZDNV010000085.1:0-8557 GCA_964506875.1 uncultured Candidatus Bathyarchaeia archaeon | reverse complement strand
AACTGAAGAACACACTACACGCCCGGAGCTAGAAAGGAACTTCGTAGCGGAGTGCACGGAAGTGGCTGAAAGAGGCGGGATAGTGCTTGTCCCCGCCTTCGGAGTTGGGCGATCACAGGAACTTGCATGCGTCCTGGCTGCCCATCATTTTGAGTATCCCGTCGTACTCGATGGAATGGCGCGTGAGGTGAGCAAAGTGATGATGAATCACTCGCAGTTCCTCAAAAACCCAAGAATGTTTGCTGAGGCGCTACATTCAACCACGTGGGTTGAAGGTTGGCGAGACCGAAGAAAAGCCACGAAGTCCCCTGGCGTAATAATCTCGCCCGCAGGCATGCTCAAGGGAGGCCCGGCCATGTTCTACATTTCCAAAATAGGAAAGAAATCCAACAACGCGGTCTTCTTGGTCAGCTACCAGATTCCTGGCACGCCAGGAAAGGAACTGCTTGAGAAAGGCATATGTGTCATCGACGGAAAGATGCGGAAAGTCAAGGCCAAAGTGCAGCATTTTGACTTCTCATCGCACTGCGGAGCCAGTGAGCTTAAAGAAGCTTTGAAGAAACTTGGAGGCAATCCGAAAATCTTTGTGGTCCACGGTGCCGAGGGCAACTGCGAATATCTCGCAAAGTGGGCAAGGGAGGAACTGGGACGCGAAGCCATCGCACCCCGAGCTGGAGACACGGTCAAAATATAGAGCAACTAGCTCGATTCGCCATATCATCAGACGGCTCGAGAAACCAACACGATGCTCCCCTTACGGCAGACAACTGCTTGATGTAGGATTTGGGACAAGCAGAAGACAAAACCTATTCACCGGTGAATGTCTCCTAATGGCACAGAAAACCATCAGGCGAAAATCTTGAGAAACCTAGCTAAGAAAGGACTCTCCTATTTGGCACCTATAGTGGTGAGTCTATCGTTTGGCTTTCTTTGTGCATTTTCCCTCTTAGAAGCCCAACTGCAGCTGGATCCAGTCACGCCATTCCAAGAGGGTATTGGATCTGTCGGCAATGCCTTCTACTTTGTCATACTCGTAGGCGTTGGTGCAACAATCCTCTATTTTCTCATTAGGAGCAGAAACCGAAAAATAATCTCATTCATAACAGGGTTTGCATCAGCAACTGCGACATTCATGCTTTCCTTAGTGTACTCCGTAGCTATCTTTTCGGCACTGAACATAGACTACTCGGACTGGCTGATCCTGATTCCCTCAGTGTTCATGACTGTCTTGGTTGTTCTTGCGATCTTTCGAATTCATGGCAAGCTCAGCGATGTGACGGTTCTGTTGATCGGCGGAGCGCTTGGCGCCTTTCTAGGAAGTTCAATACCGACGCTAAGCACTGTACTCATTTTGGGGTTTCTGGCAATTTATGATGCTTACGCAGTCTATCGAGGCCCAGTTGGCAAAATAGCTCGCAGTGGGCTTGAGCAGCTACGGGGCTTAAGCTACTCATTCGGAGAAGTCCAAGTAGGTTTAGGGGACCTGACTTTTTATTCTATGCTTTCTGGGCACATGTTGCTCAACTTCGGCTACGTCTCATGGGTTCTCTCGACTATCGGTATCTTGCTAGGGTGCACTCTTTCGTTCAGAATGGTACAGAAAAAGGGAATCTTTCCAGGTCTACCTTTTCCAATACTCTTCGGTTTCATTGCGGGCCTCCTACTCTTGCTAGTGCCTTAGAGGATCAATTGGGGGAATTCTTATATCGTTGACATATGTTGACATGAAACTTCGAAGTGGGTTCTATTGATCATAGTTAGGCAGAAGCCTTTTCGAGAGATCTCTGAGGCGACAAGGAATGCCCAAAGGCTTATGATAGTAGCTTGTGGCGGATGCGTTGCAGCAACACAAGTCGGAGGAAGAACATATGCTGAACAACTGAAGGCAATGCTCGAAAAAGACAGAGAAGCTCAGCACCTGAAGCATTCTGAAATCCAAGTGGCTCTAGTTCCACGCCAATGTGGTCTGACGACACCCTCAGTTGTGCACCAGCTGGCTGATGGCAATTACGATGCAATACTAAGCCTATCCTGTGGAGTCGGTGTCCAGACATTGGCAGACACATACCCTGACAAGCTTGTTGTTCCAGCGAATGACACCATGTTCCTGGGAACTTGCAATGAAAAGGAAGGCAAATCATATGAGAAATGCAGAGCCTGCGGGGAATGCATCCTATTCGAAACAGGGGGAATATGCCCCATAACAAAATGCGCCAAGAGCCTGCTCAATGGTCCTTGCGGAGGACAAGTCAGAGGAAAATGTGAAGCAAGTGGCTGGAAGAAGGATTGCGCTTGGATACTCATCTACGAACGCCTGAGGAAACAGAACAGGCTTGAATTGTTTATGAAATTCAGAGCACCAAGAGACTATAGAATATCAGAGCCACCGCGCGAACTGGGCTACGAAACCATGGAAAAAATCGAGGTCAAGGAAGAAGGCCCAAAACCTCCAAAAAGAGAGGCTTATAGCAACTTGATGAAACTGATTATGGAAGGCAAATTCGTTATCACAGGCGAGCTTGAGCCGCTAAAGACAACCAATTTGCACGACGTAATCGAAGTGGCCAAGACGCTGAAGAATCATGTCGTAGCCATCAACATAACAGACAACCCAACAGCTTTCGGCTTCATGAATGCGCTGGTCTCATCCCATCTTATTCAAAAGGAGGCTGAAGTGGAAGCCGTTTACCAAATGACGGCAAGAGACAGAAATCGCCTTGCCTTGCTGTCAGACATCTTAGCAGCAAGCGCACTGGGTATAAAGAATATCTTAGCGCTCACCGGAGACTACACTACAGTTGGCGACACACCTCAAGCCAAACCAGTATTTGACTTGGATTCAGCAACTCTCGTCTACATGCTAAGAAAGATAATTGACGAAGGCGTAGACCTGAATGGCAATAAGATAGAAAACCCGCCGAAATTCAATATAGGCGTTGCAGCATCGCCGAACGCTGAACCGCTTGAGCCTGAAATACTGAAAATCGAGAGAAAAGTCCGCCTGGGAATCGATTTCATACAGACGCAATGCGTCTATAGCGTGGAGCAAGCCGAACGTTTTCTCGAAGCAACGGCATACCTTAAGACACCAGTGCTACCAGGCATTGCGCCATTTAAGTCTAGAGCAATGATGGACTGGATGATAAAATTCGTCCCAGGCATAAAAGTCCCAGCGGAACTTGAACAGCGCCTTCGTAAGGCAAGAGAGAGAAGCAAGGAGGCTTTCCTGGAAGAGAATGTTGAGGTTTTCGCGGAGCTTGTTCGCGAGATAAGAAAGGAAACCAGCGCGTCCGGTCTTCATCTGATGGCCGTAGGCTTCGAGTGGATAATACCGAGAATCATTGAAAGAAGCAGAATAAGCCGAGGAATCTAGATCTGAGCTTGACAGCCTAATGATCGAAGGAAACAGCAACCGGGGAGGCGATCGTAGGTTGAATTCGGGTAAAATGCCCAAGAGAAGAAGGAAATCACTAAGAATACGACTCTATATGAGCACTCGGTTTTATGGGCCTCTCAATTGAAGGACATTACGATTAACGCGAGAACATGAAGAGCGTGCGCGCGGTTCTAGGAAGCAGACTGTTGATTCCAGTTTTCCTGCAGAAACTTGGGAATGCCTGAAGAGTCTTTCGGGCCTATAAGCACTTGCCAATGGCTTAGTCGCTCGATCTCTTCGCTCAAGCGGGCTGCTTTCCCAGGTATTATGAGCTTTCTGTGACAAACCTTGTCTGAGACCCCAGAAGTCTCTATTGCCTTAGCAACCTTCAAAGCAGTCAGCTTTCTGCCCGCAACTGCGCTGTCGACAGCTATTCCACCAGTGTCTACAACAATTAGGTAGGCACTTGTTTTCGCAGACTCCAAATCGGATGATACCGTGTAGAAAGTGAGTGCAAAGTTCGTTGTAAACATGACAGGGGACCACTCGTTAGGAGCACCGTATGTTCTCAACCCTGCTGGAACAGAAACAGGTTTCCGTGGATCATTATACAGGTTCTCCCGCAACACGGCTATAGGCAAGAGAGCCCAGCCATCAACATTGTGAACCACCAAAATGTCTGCGAACCTGACGATCAGCATTGCGGCCAAATATGCTTCACGCCACTTCGCGATTTCCTCCAAAGCGCCTTCCATTCCCGTCCAAGCAACCAAAGGCGCACCCATTATGGGGAACCCGAGAAGCTCATCGCCATTCCTACACGCCGCTTTGCGGATCACTGTGAAATTGTCTATCGTTGTCGATAGACCGCTGTCAAGAAAAGTGCCTGGATCTAGTACAAGATCTTCCACTCTACAAGCAACCAAAGACCGCACCAAGGATCGTAGCTGTTCTAGATCATTTGGCGCAAGGACTGCCAGTGGACACTTATAAGTCAGAGCCAGATTTGCCATCTCTTCCCAGTTGTCTCTTGTAGCAGCATGCAATAATGGCCTTGATTTGTGAATAACCTTCAAGCCGGCTTCGATGGCTTTTGGGTTTGGCGAGCACAAAATCAGTGGAAGTCTTGTGTTTTCTGATACCTTTTCAACTGCCGTTCTAAACTTGCTTGGATCGTTCGACGTAGAGCGGACTGCGATCAAATCGAGCTTCAGTTTTCGTCCTATGTATTCAAAGCTAAACAGCTCTGTTTTTCTCACTCTATTCAACACTTGTTGTTCTGGCATTTCGTCTGTGACATCAATCGCAACCGCTGTAGGGTTAGCATATCCGAATTCGTGCCGATACATCGCTACTTTCCCCCCAATCTTGACAGCGTGCTCTCCTGTGCCGATTATGATTTCCTTTACGCATGGAGCAAGTAGTTTCTTCAATCTATCATGCGTGTTGGCATATTCTTCTTTCACAAGCGGACTGCACTTCTCGACGCCTATTTCTAGGTTTGCGACTCTCGTGGCAAAAGCCAGACAGTTCCTTTCCCCGCAGCTCGTGCAATTCGTCTGCGGAAGAAGACGATAAACGTCAAGTGGGCTTACATTCTTTCTGGTCACAGAGCACACGACCCTAGGACTTGATCTTAGTGGAGGACCATTCAAGTGACTTCCTGACATCCACGGCACCTTTGCAGAGCAACTGGCCAATAATTTCTTTGAGTGCCCTTACGGCTGCAGGGTGCATCATCATGAATAGGTCCACGCCTGCAAGCAGGAGTGTCAGAGCAGTTGTCAATTCCCACAGTGGTCCCCTCATCTCCCGAGGTTCCCATTCTGGGGGCATTTCCATCCAAGCTTCTCTTGCTGCCCAAGCGTTCGTTGTTCCTGAGCACATTGGATATGCCAATTCTGAATCTCCATCCAATGCTGCAAGTCTTGCTCGTTCCATGTTAGTGAAGGAGTAATCTAGGCCATATCCCAGAGCCGCAGTTGTCAGGTCCATGACTATGTCCTCTCTTGAAAGAGCACAACGGAGTCTGCGGTTGAGCTCTCTAGCCAAGTTCAGATTCATAGGCGTAAAGGCCAGAGCGACATGGCCATATCTCTTTATGTATTTTGCGCATCTCTCAACGTTCATGTCTCTCGTTATTGAACTAAACAGAAAACGCTCTCCAGCGAAGGTTTCGGCAACTCTCTCGAATACATTCATATCTTTTTTTGGGTCACCGCACCCGCCTATTATCAATGGAACATCAACTGCTTGCGCAATTTCCTCAACGGTTTTCACCGCCTGTTTTGACGAAGCATCCTTGATCTGCGGATCAATGCTGACCAAATGAACCGTGATAAGGTCAGCGTCAAAACGTTCAACCGCCAATTTGGCCCAACCTGCAGGATCCTCCAGCACATCCTTCACATGCATTTTCACAGCTCTAGGTAAGGGGATTTTCATGTCGAAAACATCAATGGCGACTAGAGGCGGATGCGACATTGTTCCTTCAAATGAGCAGAATGCAGGTACAGTCTCACCGCCTATGGTCAAGGTCTGACCTCGAGTTCCGCCTTTAGTCTTGTCTAATCCGAGTTTGACCTCGACGATTTTGCCGTGATATACCTCAACTGGCTTGATGAACCCTGTTTCAATCGAGTGTGCTAGCTTGACATTCATGGTCATCGCCTGTGGGTCTGATGATAATGAACTAGGTTGAAACCTATGAAGGAACATATGGGCGTAACTGCTTAAGAAGCGATTGTGTGAGTAGTGCTATACCTCACGGACTTCGCAGTGTAGCTTCTTGATGACTTCCTCTGCCTTGACAGGTGCGATCTTCAATGTAAACAATTTTCTTGGTGTCCGCAGTTTCAGCTTTACAGTGTTCTCAAGCCGTTTTACGGCGCAGTATTCTGCGCGTCCGCTCATTTCCACAAACTTGTCAACATCAGAGATCTCGGTGGGCATGCTTCTCACGCTGGTTCTACACGGTTCAAGGCCACGCGGAATATAACCCTTTTCATGAAACGAAAAGAGGCTCCCGGATAGTTAGCTAACGATAGAGCAGGCCCGGATCATTCTCATCTAGCGCGCGCCTCGTTGCCTTGGCTGATAAAATACGATAGTACGAATGGGAGAAGTGGTTGGATAGTGATATCGTAACAGAGAGACTTGAGAGAACTAGGAGATAGAAAGGACGCAGACTTCGTTGAGCTTGTAGAGCTCATCAAGAATAGATAGCACGTAGTGGTTGAAACTACTTGTTCAAGCGTTTCTCCTTGTGCTTTTTTCTTTTCTCTTCTCTTTCCTTTTTAGTCATCGGCTTCTTTTTGGCACTTCCCATGCTCAATACAATCACCACTCGCGAATAGTCAGAATAGCGAATTAAATCTTTGCACATAAGAAACTAGATTTACGAAGAGGTTGACGATTGCGGTCTCTGTGTTCTTTGATTGACTATTTCCCTTTAGTATGCTTTGTTGGGAGAGCAACCTGCTTTTTCTCTTTCCTCTTCATTTCCTTAGCTCTCTGCAATTGCTTATGCTGTTCTAGACCTGCAGCTTTTCCTTTCTTGCTTTTGGGCATATTTTGACCTCTTGTAGATCATTAGACCTTAACGTTACTTTTAAAAGCATTGGTGTTCTTCTTCTGAGGTTTCAAAGAACAAAGAGGTCAAAAAGAGGTAGGGGTCGTCGAGCTCGAAGAGCGCGCTAAGGGGAGATTCGGAGTCTTTCTATTATAGGATGGCATTTGCATTTTTAGAAGATAGAAGGTTTCAGGTTTGGAAATTGTCTGCTTTCCGAGCTTGTCAAAGAGGCAAAAGGCACAGCTACCTAGAGACTATGCTGCCCCACCAATTGAAGGCATGTACGAATTCAATGAGGCACATCCTGATGGAATCATTTTCATATACGTTGGAGGTTGTGATTGGCAAACCGATTTTGAGCACTGTCTAAAGGAGTTCGTCTTAACAGTCTTCCACGAAACTGTGCACATTCTGTGCCCAGATATTGGTGACTATGTTCCTTATGCAGAAAGGGTTCTAAATGAAACACTCTTCAGAGAGGTTGCAAAGAACTAAGAGGTCAAAAAAAAGGTTGGCTTAGTGGCTTCAGCGCATTGGCGAATGGAATTCGCTCGCGCAACCCCTTCGGGTGCAAACGCAAATGAACAACAAACGGAACATTGTCCTCTATCTAGACAGGGAATTTGTTGCGCGTTGTCGTTCATTTTTCGTTCCCATGTACTTGTAGAGGGCTAGAATTACCACTAAATAAGCAAATACTCTTATCACGATCAGTACACTGGCGAGGTCACTTGCAAGACCAAAAATGGTTACAAGATGTGAAATGCCAAATAGACCAAAGGCTACGCCGATAAGAAGAGGCATAGCATCACGTCGCTTCCTGTAGCCCCAGTAGCCGAGAAGGAAAATCACTATGCACAGAGCTAGATTTATGAGATATACCGGATCCCAGTTAAACTCCATCTTCCAACAACTCCTTAGCAAATGATATCAAGATTGCTATTGCTGGGAATAGTTATTCTGGAGACATAAGCTTTGTGACTACAAGTTTGGGTCGCACGCGCGATGTGGATAGACAAATTAGACTCAATGCTCTATGTCTGGATGGGATGGTTACCTGCTGTGAAAGTAGACCGCAAATACTCTACATTGTTGACGGCGCTATTTATGACGTTGGCTATGGATTCCACAATGACCTTCACCATGAACGCGATAATGACAGGCTGGACTCCTGGATTTCTCCAGAGATTCTTGGGAGGGTGGGCAATAGGACTTGCAGTGGGTTTGCCGACAAGCCTTCTGGCAATCCCATTTGTGAGAAGACTGCTAGACAAGCTTGTCTCTGAATAACTGAACTCAGTCTGCTGTGCTACCAAGGCTCCAAGCACCGAACCTGTTACACAGACCTTGCCCTCGCACCTACCCGGGCATAAGAACACATGCCAAACAAAAGAAACGTTGTTGTCTACCTATGCGAGGACTTAATTGAGAATACTCGTAAGCTTGGCTTGAATCTCAGCAAGGCCTTCGAAAACCACTTGAAACACTTGTTGAATCAATTCCCAGCGGTCAATTCGGTGAACAACAACGGAAACAGCGATGCTCAAAGTATTAAGTGGGCCGGACCGGACTTGAACCGGCGACCTTCTGCACGTCAAGCAGATGTCCTA
>CAZDNV010000084.1:0-8618 GCA_964506875.1 uncultured Candidatus Bathyarchaeia archaeon | reverse complement strand
GGACTGAACATGGATCAACTGACCGATGTTCAGGAAGTTGTAATCAGAACTAGTAGCAAAGAAATAGTGGTCAAGGAACCAGAAGTCTCGATTCTTCAAGTCCAAGGCCAAAAGATGTTCCAGGTTGCGGGTGGACAGATAACAGAGAAAGCTCTGGAGCGCAAGTATCCAGCAATCGGCGAAGAAGACATCAGACTTGTTGCAGATCAAACCGGCAAAAGCCTTGAAGAAGCAAAAAGGGCATTGGAAGAGAGTGAAGGAGATCTGGCGAAGGCGATTCTTCTACTTCAGTCGAGTTAGCATTAGCTTTGCAGTCTTTAGACTGATCAGTGTGTGGGCTTATCATCTCTGAAATGCTTAACTGGCTCCGCATTTATCAAGGGTTAAGTGTATCTGTCTTCGCTGCTACCTTGAATCGCGTTTGGCTGGGTTTCACTGTTAGCTGGGCTCTGCATTTGCATTGCAGCATAACATGCGGTCAAATTCCGTTTGCTTTAAGTTGGGCCTCTTACTATGTTTTTGGGCGGCGGTTGAGCTACTGGTGTTTGACGTAGTTTCTGTCGGGCATTTTAGCCTAGATTCTATATTCTTGCCAGGAAGATCCACTCCATTTGTTGTTCTAGGTGGATCTGCAGCTTACGTTTCATTGGCTGCCAGACGTTTAGAGGCAAGAGTAGGCGTCATCTCAAAAATCGGTGACGACTTTCCAGAGGCCTACAGATGGTGGCTTGGCCAGGAAAACATAGACCTATTCGGTGTTGTCAAAGTGAAAGAGGCAAAAACCACACGTTTCGAACTGAGATATAATGACGATTTGACAGATCGAATTCTCTTCTTGAAGAGCAGGGCTCCACTCATATCAGTTGACGATTTGCCAAGCCCTTTCAAAGCCACCGCTATTCACATTGCTCCTATTGCTGATGAAATCACCTACGAGGCTGTACAAAAGCTGAAGGAATGCACAGAGGTTCTGTCACTTGATTCGCAAGGGCTCGTAAGGAGTTTTGACGAGAATGGTACCGTCTCACAGAGTTCGTTGAAAGATCATCGCATACTAAATCTTGTTAACGTCTGCAAATCATCAGAAGATGAAATTGAGCTATTGACTGGAAAGGCCAAACTCGATTCAGCCATTGAGACCTTACATGATCAAGGCGTAGAGACAGTCATTGTGACGCTTGGTATGAAAGGCGCGATTCTTTCCACCAAAGGAAACCTCATCAACATACCTGCCTGCAAACCCACGAAGGTGGTCGACCCAACAGGAGCTGGAGACGCTTTCATTGGCAGTTTTCTGGCTGAATATGTCAATGGTGAGAATGTTTTGCGATGTGCATGTGTAGGTGCGGCCGCTGCGTCGTTTGTCGTTGAAGGAATTGGGCCAACATTTTTCGGAGATAAGACGCAGATTTATCAAAGAGCGCGTGAACTCTATGAAAAGGAAATTAAGCAATGACTCACATCGTACTGAATCAAGTAATAATGCCTAAGGAGCGAGCTGGACATGGGACGTGTAGATAAGGGCATGAAGTGTCAAGTATTTTCTTGTAGTGGAGACGCTGTTCGGTCAATCTCAGCTGACAAGGTCAAATTGGCTGGCATGAAAATAAGCAGTCAAAAACGCGCATACCTTTGCAAAGAACACTATAAAGAGTATAAGAAGAAAACGAAAAAGGACAAGAGGCTTGAAAAGCTGCGGTACAAGGGCTAACCAAGTGGTGACTCATGCGGATACTACAGCTTCATTCAAACTTCATTGAATACAAGCCAGTTCGAAAAGAGATATCAATCGCTGAGGAGTCTGAAAAGAAGGAAACACGCCTAGAAGAAATCGTCGTGCTTTTCACAGCAGTGGAGGAGGGCGACAATGAAACTGTGGGACAAAAAGCCATAGACGAAATCAAAGCTTCGCTCGAAAAAATGAAGATAAAACGAATTCTGATCTACCCTTACTCACACTTGAGCAATAGCCTAGCTAAACCTTCAGATGCTCTCAAGATAGTCAAAGCCATGGAAGAACATGCAAGAGAGAAGCAAATGGAAACCTACCGGGCACCATTCGGCTGGAACAAGCAGTTCACAATATCAATAAAGGGGCATCCACTTGCGGAACAGTCTCGCGTCTTTCTTGCCAGCAAAGCAGGAGGAGAGAAAGAAGAAAGAATATCCGAAGCAGCAAAGGCTGAAGAGAAGCTGAAGTCCTACTGGTACATTCTTCAACCAAACGGAAAAATGGTGCCAGTGCAGGAATTCGATTTTACGGGACGCGAGAGCCTGGGAAAATTCGCGAAATATGAAATATCCAAAGTCAGAGCAAGTCAACAGATGCCTCCTCATGTGCTTCTAATGAAAAGGCTAGAAATAGCTGATTATGAGCTTGGAAGCGATCCAGGCAACATCCGTTGGTATCCCAAAGGAAGGTTGATCAAATCACTGCTTGAACAGTTTGTCACTGCGAAGATGAGTGAATATGGGGCTATGGAAGTAGAGACTCCTATCATGTACGATTTTCAGCATCCAAGCCTAGCGGATTATCTGAATCGTTTCCCAGCTCGGCAATACTTATTGAAGTCTGAGGACAAGGAGCTTTTCCTGCGGTTTGCCGCATGCTTCGGGCAGTTCCTAATGGTTCATGATGCACAATTCTCTTACAAGCATTTGCCATTGAAGATATATGAATTGACTCGCTATAGCTTTAGGCGAGAGAAAAGTGGCGAAGTAGTCGGTCTCAGGCGTCTAAGAGCTTTTAGCATGCCTGATTGTCATGCTTTTTGCGGTGACTTAGAACAAGCTAAGAAAGAGTTTATGATAAGATTCAAGCTTTCCGCGCAGATTCTGCAAGACATCGGGTTGTCCAAGAATGACTATGAGGCAGCAATCCGTTTCACGAAGGAATTCCACGAAGAGAATAGGAAGTTCATAGTTTCTTTGGCCAAGACGTTCGGCAAGCCTGTCTTGGTTGAGATGTGGACAGAACGCTTCTTCTATTTCATGCTAAAATGGGACTTCAACTTCGTAGACAATCAGAACAAGGCAGCAGCCCTCTCAACAGATCAGATCGATGTTGAAAACGCAAAAAGATACCAGATAACCTACGTTGACGAGGAAGGTAAAAGACAATATCCACTGATTCTACACTGCTCTCCAAGCGGCGCGATCGAAAGAGATGTCTATGCTTTACTGGAAAAAGCCTATGCCGAACAGCTGAAGGGTAAGCCTCCGATGCTGCCACTGTGGCTTTCGCCGACACAGATCCGTTTGATTCCAATATCCGACAAGTTTCTAGGAGATGTTGAGAAGATCGAAGGCGAAATGGATGCTTGTGGCATACGCGTAGACATTGACGATAGGACACTAACGTTACAGAAGAGAATCCGAGAAGCTGAGATGGAATGGATTCCATATATAATCGTCGTTGGACAGAAAGAGCTTGATTCTCGCATACTTCCAGTGAGAGACAGAAGACTGGGAAAAGTGCGTAGCATGACACGTGAGGAAATTACAGGCGAAATCAGGAAATTGACAGAGGGGAAACCCTTCAAACCTCTGCCTCTTCCTAAGTATATCTCAAAAAGGCCACAGTTCCATGGCTAGCAATGATGAGAAGCGAGAAATACCTACAAAAACTATATCAGACCTTAATCTCATAAGTTAGTTTCATCTGTGTGGGGGGCAGCATGGTGGACAGAGAACTGCAGGTCTACATAGACGGTGCGTACTACCCCAAATCACAAGCCAAAGTTTCGGTCTTCGACCATGGGCTCTTGTACGGAGACGGTATATTCGAAGGAATTCGGGCGTACAATGGCTCAGTGTTCAAGCTCAAGGAGCATGTTGATAGACTTTATCGTTCAGCCCACATGATAATGCTTGTGATTCCAATGACCCGAGAGCAAATGGTGCAAGCCGTGCTGGAAACTCTACGAAAGAATAATCTAAAGGATTCCTATATCCGACTAGTGGTCACAAGGGGCATGGGAGATCTAGGGCTGGACCCAAAGAAATGCTCAAAACCAACCATAATCGTAATAACTGACACTATCGCCTTACACAAAGGCGAGGCAAAGGAACGAGGCGTTACCGCTATGCTCTCATGGGTCAAGAGAGATCCTGTGGACGCCACGTCACATGAAATAAAGTCACTTAACTACCTCAACAGCATACTGGCGAAGATTGAGGCCAACATAAGCGGCGTTGATGAAGCCATATGTCTTGACAAGAATGGATTCATTTGCGAAGGGGTAGCAGAAAACATTTTCATAGTTAGGAATGGT
The DNA here is from genome assembly GCA_964506875.1 of uncultured Candidatus Bathyarchaeia archaeon. Taxonomy (GTDB): domain Archaea; phylum Thermoproteota; class Bathyarchaeia; order Bathyarchaeales; family Bathycorpusculaceae; genus CAZDNV01. The sequence goes on along the minus strand of CAZDNV010000084.1, from coordinate 4,344 downwards.
ATGATATTCACGCCGCCAAGCTACACAGGTGCATTGCCTGGCATAACAGCAGAGGAAGTTATGAAGCTTGCCCGTAAGCTGGGGTATGAAGCAAGAGAGAGGAATATAACGCCTTATGAGCTCTTCAACGCCGAAGAAGTATTCTTTACTGGGACAGCTGCAGAGATCATACCTGTAAGAGAGATAAACAAAAGAGTGATAAACAGCGGCAAACCAGGACCGATAACTAGAAAACTGATAGACGAGTTTTCAAAAGTAGTTTGCGATCCTAGCCAAGGGATTTCGGTTTACAAGTAGGCGTGTGCCAGTCTGTGAAAATCATTTCGCCTTCTTTTCCATGAAACGCTCCATCTCGTCAATGGCCTCCTCAAGTATATTTATCGGTGGCAGAATTACTGCTCTCACGTGGCCAGATCCATAAACTGGATCAAATCCTGATCCATGGACAAGAAGCACGCCTGTCTCTTTCAGAAGATCCAAGGCAAATTCAATGTCTGTCTTCCATTTGAGCCCGACAGAGTGGATTTTTGGGAATACATAGAATGCTCCCTCAGGTTTAGTGCAGCTTATGCCTGGAATTTCGTTTAGTCTCTTCCAAGCATAGTCTCTTCTTTCCTTGAGCCTTTGAACAGTGTTTTGTATATGGTCTTGTGGGCCATTCAGAGCTGCTACGCCTGCCTTCTGGACTGGAGTATTTGCGCAGAGTCTTATTCTCGTTTCCTTTTCGATACACTGTTTCAATTCCTCTAGCCGTTTTTTCTGGTCATAGAAATACAAGTAGCCCAGTCTCCATCCAGTCATCAAGTATACTTTTGAGAAACCATTTAGCCCTATTATGGGCACATCCCTAGCTAGAGCAGCAGTGCTGACAAATCTCTTCCCATATGTTATTCGGTCGTAGATCTCATCTGATAGGATAGGAATGTCAAATTCTCCTGCAAGGTCCAGTATCTGCTTTACAGCTTTCTCATCGTAGAGTGCGCCACAAGGATTGTTCGGGTTGATGATCACGATTGCCCGAGTTTTCTTCGACACCTTTCTTCTTAAATCGTCAATGTTTGGTTGCCAACCATTGCCTTCATCGGTTTCATATGTGATTGGGGTTCCTCCGAAGAATCTTGCGTAGGAAATGTAGGGTGGATATGTGGGTCCTGGAAGCAGAATCTCGTCACCAGGATTGATCAGTGCTGCCATCGTCATCTGGATGCCTTCGGAAATCCCAGAAGTTACGATCACGTCATCAGCAGAGACTTCAATATCATTAACTCTTTTTTCTTTCTGGCTTATTGCTTGTCTAAGTTCAGGCAAACCTTCAGAAGGCGCATAAGCGTTTGCCCCACTTTGGACTGCTTTCATTAGGGCCTGTTTGATGTGTTCTGGCGTGTCGAAATCGAAAGCGACGGGGTCGCCTATGTTCAGATAGTAAACCTTCTTTCCGCTTTTCGCAACTTGCTTAGCATGAACAACTATGTCTCGAATCGCGTATTCTATGCTTCGAACCCTTTCTGTGGGTCTTATGGTTGCCAATGTCCATCACTTTCAGAACCTAGCCTACCGTTTGAACAGGAAATAAGGCTTGTGGGAGGTTAGAATGGTGGTGTCCATTCGTCGGCCAGCAATTGAGTCCCATCAGAAGCATAGATTGTAACTCTAGTGCGACCCTCTATGTGATCAAATAGGCCGGGTGCACGGCAGAGAATTGTCACGTTCTCTCCAATGCTGAGTAGGTATCCATCGGGTTCAAATCTCGGGGACGACATATCGCCTGGAATCGAGTAAAGCGTGTTGTTTGTCCAGAAAGTTATCTTTGCCACGGTGACATTCTGGAGCGAGTTATTCGAATTCGAGACCGTGATGCTGACATAGGGGCCTTTGTCTTCACCAAGTACCGGTTTGCCTAGAAACTTTAGTTCGAACAGGGGAATCGGTATGGTTCTAGAGACATTTGTTCCATCCTTGGCTATCATCGTGATGTTGACAATCTGTCCTCTCAAACTTCTCCAGTCGTAAGCGCAGTTGAACTGGGCTTCCGTGCCATTCGGCATCAGCTTGACAGGTGGATCAAAATTCCTGGCTGTCTCGTTGTTGACCATAATCTTAGTGACGTTTACTTCATGGAGTGAACATAGCGTGTTAAGGGAGCTCACCAAGAAATGGTCCATGTCATCAAAGTCGAATCGGACATCTGTAATATTCCAGATGATTTCTGGAGGCGTCTTTGTGGTTTTGCTGTCCACAGGAAATCCTTGCTTGGTGTAGACGTCAATGGTTATTATTTTATTGCGATTCGCAGTCCAGTCCCACAGGCATCGAACTGCTCGAGATTCGTTGAGAAGCGAAATCATAGCGACAGGTACTTTGGTATTGTTAGGGAAGTAGTAGTATGCAGGGAGGATCTGGGGAGATTGGCCGGTCAGTGTTAGATTCACGCTGTCCAGCGTTGCAGAAGTCGCGGTTTCCCCTAAGCTGCTGATAGTCAGATTGAGATATGAAGTGTCAGAGTAGTCAAATCTGATGTCGTCTATGGAAACAACAGTGCCTGGGAGCTTGTCTGTCACGTAGGTCGCCTGGAACCCTTGTGCTGTCTTTACAGTGATGGTGACCTGTTGCCCTCTCAAATTGTCCCAAGGTCGGTTGCAGACTAGCGTGTTTGTTTCGTTGACTTTCAACGGAAATGGCAATGCTGGCGTGGCGTTTATGGTCTCCCCGAAAATCTTCACTTCCGTGACGTTGAGATCTGCCCCCTCTGAAGTGTTCTTAAGTATTAGAGTGAAATTCTCAACGGTCTGGGATGGGTCAAAGTAGGGAGTCAATTCCAGCTTCACCATTGGAAGCTGATGCGTGTCGTTGGCTGTAATAGTGTTCTCCGCCAATGGTTTAATCCTAACAGTCTCTCCTGCTAGGTCGCCCCAGTTCCTTAGGCACTTAAACTCTTGTCGCGTTCCTCTTCCGAGCAAGAACGGTAGGTGATCAGGGTATTCTGTTGCCGTCACGTCATAAGTTTCATTCTTTCCTTCCACACTCAAACGGAAGGCAGTTATATTTGCATCAGAAACCGAGTTTGAGGGGTTGAGGACCGTCAAACCAAAATATGTAAAATTGGCGACAGAGAAATCCACCTTTTCAAGGACAAGTAACGTTGTGCCTTGTTGCATGTTATAGTAGTTTGCCATGACCCACATGTAAGACACTAATGCTCCAAGTGCACTGGAGCAGAGAAGCAGAAGGATCAGGACAAGAGGCGAAACTATGCCGCGTCCTCTTATTATGCGCAAATCTCTCCCTCGGTCCAAATGTTTGGTGTTAACCATATTTCTTGGGAGTAAATAAGCGTTCTCTCCTAGGTTTTCAGCGGTTACCCTATGTTTTTGGGTCACTTGCGTTTCCGGAAAGGGGTTGCTTCGTCAATCTGGTATACAAACTCGAAGCCCTTTGTGCGAGTGTGGAGATTCAGCCAGAGTCAGCTGCACTGGTGACAAGTTGACACTTCTACCGCTCTGACGCTTTCTGAGGTTGGCAGGATCAAGTGGACGTCTGATCGTTTTTGACCCCTATCCCCCTACCTTTTTTCCAAGCGTGAGGTTTAGATGATGCGTAGGTGCGAATGAGCGTTCTCTCACAATATGATCTAGGTTTTGACTGAACAGCTAAGCTTAAATCTGGTTCATTTTTCTAGTACTCCCATTCGAGTCCAGGAGGACAAGACATGGCAGAATATGACGTTCTCATAATAGGCGCAGGAATAGTGGGTCTATCGACGGCATACCATCTCAAGAGCAGCAAGCCGGGCTTGGACGTGCTAGTTGTCGACAGGTTGGGTGCGGCTGGTCAAGGCAGTACTGCAAAGAGTGCTGCGGCCTTTCGCTGTCTGTTCGCCTCTCGTACGAACTTCGCCTTGGCTGATTCTTCTGCAGAGTTCTATAGACACGTGCAAGATGATTTGAGGTTCGACTTGAAGCTTCGCTGGACCGGTTACTTGTGGTTTTTTGATGAAGCAGGGTATAGCAAGGTGCTTCCGGTTTTAGAGAGCCTTGCCAGCAAAGGCTTCAAATACGTGGATTATGACGAAAGCGAGCTGGCCAAGAAGCTTGACATGAGAACAGATCTTGCCACTGATGAAGAGGCCCAAATGATGGGCTTAGCTAATGTCTACAAGGGCATACTGATACCAAAAGCAGGTCTCATCGACGTTGATTCTCTAGTAAAATACTATGAATCAGAATTCATCAAACTTGGTGGGAGAATCCAGTGCAATACACAAGTCAACGAAATCGTCGTTGAACCCAGCAAACCCTTAGGAACGCCTGGCGAACCCTACTTCTGGCAGGATGCTTTGATCACGGG
>CAZDNV010000083.1:0-8626 GCA_964506875.1 uncultured Candidatus Bathyarchaeia archaeon | reverse complement strand
GATGAAGGAGATTGACACAGAATTCCAGAAAATGGTAGACCACACAACGCTTACGGCGTCAATATGGAATACTGTTGCGTAGGCTAAGAATAGAGAAAAGGTGATAGAACAATTCTCTATCACGCTTTTTAGGCCAGTTTGACCACGTTAGTCTTGGCGATATCTATGTCAATCGGGAATACGGGAGATATCTCTACTTTGGTGTAGGTTTAGGCGATTCCGGCTCTGGGATTTTTCTTGTGTGGTCTGCGCGTATTCTTTCCGCTAGTTTGCCGTCTTCGATGATGAAGGCGCCTCGGTAGCCGCAGTCTCTGCATTGCCAGATAGACCATAATTGTGCTAGACCTGAGGCCCAAAAGATGTCTGGTGAGCCGCATTTTGGGCAGAATATCGTTCTTGGTGCCTCTGATTTGCCCTTAGCGTCTTTCTTGCGGGTTTTGCTCAATGATGCTCACGGTTTTTGCTTCTTTCTTCTTAGTCTTTTGAGAAGTCGTTTGTTTGGCAGTTTGGGTTTTCTTACGCGTTCTGCGTCTGTGACGGCCAAGGGTGCACCCTAATTGTGACAGTTTGTTTGCTTTCTTTTAAGGGTAGCTGGTTTTAAGCGTGCTAAGGATTCGAGGTGCATAGCACTTATTAAGACTTGTGACACACTATACTTGTGAAAAGCCACATAACTCTCTAAACTAAGGAGGACGACTCCAACGGCCAAAAACGCGCCAGCCACCACAGCAAAAGCCATCGTAGAAACCGATACAGCGGCCAGCATGCCGGTAAAAGATGGAAAGAAGTTGAACGTCTTCAGAGAAGTCTACCCAATACAGGAACCCTACGTATACGCGGCAATAGTCAAGGAACCAGAAACCCAAAAAATCCTCTACGAAGTCATGGAGCCGACACTTCATGAGAATGAAGAAAAACAGCTACGAGAAATCAAGAAAATCTTGATGGACGAGGTTGACGTAAACCTAAAAGAGATAGAAACTAGGGAAAAGGCGGAAAACTATCTAAGGAAAAAAACCAAGGAGACCATCCGAAAATACCGCCTGAATGTTCCCACCGAAGCCGTAGACAAGCTCACATACTATGTTATAAGAGATTTTCTGGGATATGGGAAAATTGACCCTTTGATGAAGGATCCTCTCATTGAGGATATATCGACTGACGGTGTAAACATCCCCATTTACATCTGGCACAGAATTTATGAATCCCTACCCACAAACATACTTTTCAGGGACGAAGCAGAACTCGACTCATTCGTAGTCAGGCTAGCGTATCTGGCGAGCAAGAACATATCCATAGCTTCCCCAATTTTGGACGCCTCATTGCCAGAGGGTAGCCGTATACAGCTGACTTACGGAAGTGAAATCACAAGAAGAGGTTCAACATTTACTATCCGACGCTTCAAGGTTGACCCCCTGACCATTTCAGATTTGATCTCATTCCACACATTATCATCGGAAATGGCTGCATATCTATGGTATATCATAGAGAACAGGGCCTCAATAATAGTAGCTGGTGGCGTTGCAGCTGGAAAAACAACGATGCTGAATTGCCTGTCAATGTTCATAAAACCAGAAATGAAGATAGTGAGCGTAGAGGACACGCAAGAGCTCAATCTTCCACATGAAAACTGGATACCCTCCGTGATAAGGCTTGGCTTTGGACATGATGACAAGAAGGCTGGATCAATAACTCTGTTTGACCTGCTGAAAGCTGCCGTAAGGCAAAGGCCAGATTACATTATCGTCGGAGAAGTTCGTGGAGAAGAAACTTACACGCTCTTTCAGGCCATGGCCACTGGTCACCTAGGAATGAGCACCATACATGCAGAATCAGTTGAAGCAGTAATAAGCCGACTATCATCGGAACCGATGAACATTCCGAAGTCTCTCATAGCTATGACAGACGTGATAATGGTTGTCACAAGAACGGAGATAGATGGAAAACCGTCAAGAAGAACCAGCGCTACAGCCGAGCTTGTGGAACTTGACCAGAAAACCAACAACCTGCTAACCGAAGAGATTTTCCACTGGAAACCGAAGGAAGACGAATTCGTGTTTTCCGGGCACAGTAACATTCTGGAGAGGCATGCGAAGAAGCTAGGCGTCAACATAGAAAGCATTGACCGTGAACTGCATACTAGAAAAACCGTTCTGGAATGGATGGTTCAGAGCAACATCAGGCGTCATACAGATGTCGCCAATGTCATTCGAGAATACTACACGAACCCGAAACGCGTTTTCCAAAAGGCCAGAGTTGGACTGAGATGAAAGACCACAAAGTCTTCGACAAGACGAGGAAGCTCTGCAACCGCATCAAAGCGAGACTTAAAGCCTTCTCCAAGAGAGCCTCAGAAAACCGGGCTGGAGAACAAGTGGATAAGCATAAGCTCGTGTTTGAGCAGTCTCAATCAATAGCTTATCACTTTATTGGAGACAAAACGGAGCTTTTCCTGCCGCTTTTCAAGGGCCTGGACCTGGATCTGCAGAAGTCAGGGGTGAAAATAGGCTTCAAAGCCTACGTCAGCTTGACGATTCTAACAACTGCTCTTGTCTCTCTTGCCATGCCAGTCTTGATTCCCTGTTTGCTTTTCATCGTTTTCAGGATGCCGCTTATGCCAGCTTTTCTCTTCGGTGTGGGGGGATGCTTGTTCACGTTTGCCTTCTCCATAATCGGATTCTATGCGTACCCAATCTATCGTGCAGACAAGCTTAGAAGAGGCTTGGAAGATGAATTGCCTTTCACAACCGGTTACATGGCGATTCTTACAAGTGCTGGCGTTTCTCCGGAAAGAATCTTCTATTCACTTTCAAATCTCAGTGCGCCACTGGCTATTTCTACGGAAGCAAGAAATGTCGTTAGAAGCGTGAATCTCTTCGGTTTGGACATAATCTCAGCGTTGAGTGAAGCGTCAAGGCGAGCCCCCTCAGAAAGATTCCGTGAAATGCTGGAGGGGTTCATTTCAACCATACATTCGGGAGGCAGCTCAACGGCTTATCTTCAGGAGAAATCTAGGCAGTACATGAAATTGAAGAGAATCAGTCTGAGAAAATTCTCTGACACGTTGTCTGTTCTGTCTGAATTCTATGTTGCCTTACTCTTGACAGGCCCATTGCTTCTTGTCATTATGCTTGCAGTTATGACAATGCTTGGAGGAGGCAACATGGGGCTCTTGAGCCCGGACCTTCTACTCAATCTGCTTACCTATCTTGGGCTTCCTGTAGGCGCCACGATATTCCTGATAATCTTGGATGCGGTTACGCCTAAATGGTGATAGAAAATGCCAAGAATAGATACACGGGCAAAAAAAATCGTGCTAATTGCTTCAGCTTGCGTAGCCATGGCAATAGTTTTCTTGGCGTTTCTCATGTTTAGGCTAACACCGGCTTTTGATGAGTCTGTTTTCTTCGCTGTCATAGTTGCCGTATGTCCCGCGACAGTCTTGAATCATATAGATTTCAGTTGGAAAAAGTCGCTCGACGAGCATCTGCCAGATCTTTTCAGAAGCATAGTTCAAGCTCAAATGACGGGCATGACTTTGACTCAGGCTTTAGAGGAGACCTCGAAAAGAGACTATGGTCCGCTCTCGACGGAACTGCGAAAGATGACTATGCAGATTTCTTGGGGAATGAGTTTCGAGGATGCGTTGCTGGGGTTGAGCAGCCGTGTTGACACGGTGTTAGTGCAGAGAACTGTGCCGATGATAATTGAAGCGAGCCATTCAGGGGGACGAGTGGAGAAAGTTTTTGATCCTATGGGCAAGTTCTTGCAGACTACGTTGCTGCTTGATAAGGAACGCAGGGCCCAAACGCGACCTTATATTGCAATAATCTATGTAGCCTTTTTTGTCTTCCTATTCACTATCATTCTGCTTTTTAGGTCGTTCTTCGTAGGCATTGAGGGGCTTCCCATAATAGGTTCTTCGGTTATGTCGCCTATTGAGTTGCAGCGGATATTCTTTCACATGTCATCCATTCAGGCCTTTTTCGGGGGGCTGGTGGCAGGAAAGATGGGAGATGGAACTGTGAATGCTGGGTTAAAGCACAGCTTGATTCTCATGATCTGCGGGTACGTGGCCCTGAGGTTCCTCCTGTGAGGTGGCAGCGAAGTGAAGACGACTAAGCGTTTGCTCCACGATCGTCGTGCCATAACCCCTGTTCTGAGCAATCTTCTGCTCATGGTTGTGGCGGTGGCAGCTATGGCGATTGCCACGTCGGCAACTTATGTAATAACAGCCAACCTGCGGGAGACCATGGGTGAGAGAGTCATCATAGAGGACGTGTGGTTTGACGATTCATCAGTTAGCATCGGCCTCTACCTTCGCAATGTGGGAAGAATCTCGATGCAGATTTCAGCAGTTTACGTGAATAATACTCGATGCTCCTTCGCGCCTGCTCCCTTCATATTAGGGATAGAACAGCACGGAGGGCTCAACGTATCACAGAGCTGGGGTTCAGGAGACATATATCATATTAAGGTTGTCTCAACAAGGAGGATTCACGTTGGAGACTATTTTAAAGCACCTTAAGAGCGACAGGCGTGGCGTGAGCAACGCCATAGTGATCATGCTAAGCCTAGTCCTGATCGTTATCATAGTGTCAAACGTGATACTCTGGGGTTACCAGATGAACCAGCTTGACTGGGAAAGGGCACAAGAGAAAATCGAAATCGTCGATGCTTCCGGGTCACATCTCACGTTCAGCAATGAAGGTTCAATGACGGTGCATATTGTCTCGCTATGGCTCATCAATTCCACAAGCCATCAGCATTATGACTTGGACTTCTTTGTCGGTTCTGGCGAGAAAGCGACTTACCTTCTAACCGACACGAGCATTCCAGCTCAGGATTTCATTGTCAAGATCGTTACTGAAAGAGGAAACGTGCGGATTCTCTCGAAGCATTAGGTCCATGGCTTCTTCTGCGAGATTGCGTTATTGATTCTCAAGCATCTTCTCTTTCAGGGCTCTCGTGGCTTCTTTCTGGTTCTTGGCCTCTATTATTCGAATTTTATACGATTCTGCCATTCTTTTTCCGTTTTCGCTCACTTTCGGGATTGCGATAAGGTAGGCGTTATCTGGGGATACATCAAATATCTTGGCAAAAAGCGCGATGACAGGTTGCTCTGACACCACATTCTCCGTGGTCGTTGCTACGTCGATAACTGTCACTCTTGGTCGTTCTTGGTTGTCCCTAGCTACGATGTCAAACAGATGGTTCGCGCCTGACTTGCCTTTGAGGAACGTTGAGCCTTCGACCTTGAGACCAGTTTCCATGAGAAACTCTCTTATTGGCGCGATTAGGACTTGCCCGAGAGCAGCCTCTTCTCTTGCTGCTTCCTTCAGAGTGTATGAATATACGTTCTTGATTATGATATCTTCAAATGTGAAGTCCTGTCTGCAGTTTCGGCAGAACTGCTTTGCGATAGGGATGTCGAAGCTCTTGCTGCAGTCTTTGCAGGTGCACCATATTCCGGCGCGTCTATAATCCACGTCAGGCTTCTTCAATTCCTCGTGGCATTTAGGACAGGTCAGCTTGTTGCCCTTGTGAAAGTTTTCTTCTACGTCCATGTACCCGCATTTTACGTGTTCGATTAGGGAGCTCTTCTTGATGTCGTATGATTTGCAGTATGGGCAGCAGTAGCGAACAGAGATATTCGGTCCGTTGCATTTTGGGCAGTAGATGATTTTGTCGTACAGTTTTCTTTCGAGGATGTCAGCCTCGTAGAGCTTGTTCAGAAACACATCTGCTCTAGGCTGGTCGCCGACGATTGCTTCAACTGCTGGGTAGCAGTAACCAAGCTTGGGGTCGAAGATAGGCTCAAGCTCTTTGATTTCGCCACTTAGAAACTTGCTTAGAAGTATCTGTGTATCATGGTCCTTGTAAAGGTCCAATCGTTCTACCTTACTAGTTCTAAGCATTCTTTTCCCAAGCTGGCCTGCCTTTGCAGTTGGATTTCATGTAGGGTTAGATTACTCTTTTTGCCTTTTCCTGAAGTTAAGCTTTCCGCAGCACTGCTCCAGCATTTCCAGAAAGGACTCTTAAATCTTGTAGCGCGGTTGGCTTGAAGCAGGTGATCTAGCATGAAGCTGGATTCGAAGCAAGTTGTGTATTGCCCTTAACGCGGCTTTTCTTTCAATGTATTATATGGCAGAGCGATTGCCTGTTCAACCTGTCCTCCCTGGATACACTGTGATATGGCCAAATGCCCAAAATGCGGACGAGTTCCCCTTGGTGCAATCCTAACGCCCGCGAAGGTCAGGCTGATGCATGCTCTATCAAATCAACGGTCTTGCTCGTCGTTGAAGCATCCTTCTCTCTACCTTTACGTCTGAGGTTGAGGTTGGGAGTCACGTTTTTTAATGAGAACACCATAATGCAAGCTCAACAACATGTGAAAGGCCAATTTCAGGTGAATCAAGTGTCAGCTCAAGCTTCTTCAAGGCGCACGTTTCTCCGTTGGGATACTTTGAAAGGGTTTAGGATGCTTTTCTTGTTCTTGGTTATGGCTCTGCTTGCCGAGGTCCTTATTGTCTTATATGCTATCAGCTTGGGCGTAAAGGATGATTCGTTGTTAACAAAGTTTCTTGGAACTGACTGGAACTTGCCTTTAGCTATTAGCCCGCTGTTTCACTTGGTTCCATTGGCTGGGATGCTGTCCCTTGCGACAAGTTGGATTTACTTGTCAAAACATGTGGCTGCTAGGTCCTATGATGCAATGAAGGGAAAGCCTGCTGTGATTTTCAAGCGCAGGAAGCCTCAGAAGGCAACCGCATCGGACAAGCCAGTCTCTTCCTCGAAGAAAGCTATGCCCAGCGTCGGCGGAAGACCAGGTACGTTGAGGGCGACAATTAGCAGTGCATTGATGATCCTTCTTGTCTTTTTGGCTTTCGTTTTCATAGTCTCTCTTCTTGCTTACCCGAAACTGATCTATGATACAATTACCAATGCTTACCAGAATGATCCTTCTCTTCTTGGCTTCGTCAAGGGCACAGGCGCCGCGTTAGCGCCGATTGGAGCAGCTTTCTGGTTTGTGAATAATGCCTTGTTGGCAATCGCGCCTGGTTTCAGAGACTTTGCTATGAGTCTCGGCATGGCTCTCAAGCCTCTCGCTGACTTGGATGGAGCGGGCAAATATCTTGTTCTCCAGAATGCGGCAGCATGGATCTCTGCTTCTGTGGCACTCCTTAAGGCCTACACTCCTAGGAAACCTGTCGTCATGAGAATGCGAAGAAGTTAGAGGTTATTGGATGGCTGACCGGCCTAGATTCGGTCCGGCAGGGGTTCCTCCGTCGTTTAGAATGATGAATGCAGGTTTAGAGGGTGTTCCGAAGCTTTTGCGGGAGGAGGGTCTTGACGCCTTCGAATATGAAGCTGTCTATTGGGGTGGGATCCCGCAGATAAGGAAGGAAGAGGCTGAGAAGCTCGGGTCAACTGCGAAGGAAAATGATGTTTGGCTCAGCCTCCACGGATCATACTTCATAAACCTTTGTGGAAAGAAGAGGATTGTGGAGGCAAGCAAGAAGCGCCTAGTCGCATGTGCAAGAGCAGCGGAGTGGATGAATGCACATGTTGTGGTCTTTCACGTGGGCTTCTATGGCATGAGAGCAAGAGCAGATGTACTAAAGGACTGCTCTACCGTTTTGAAAGATGTCGTCGAGACGATGAACAGCTTGGGAATCACGAATGTCCAGATTGGCCCTGAGACGATGGGGAGACTCTCTCAGCTCGGAAGCCTGAATGAAGTGCTAACAATCTGTGAAGAGGTCGAGCGGGCTCAGCCTGTGATTGATTGGTCACATTTGCATGCTAGAGATATGGGTCGTTTCAGAACTCTGGAGGATTTTCGCAAGGTCGTCGTAGAGATTGAGGATCGTCTTGGAGCCGAAGCGGTTAGAAACCTACATTGCCACTTCACAAAGATTGAGTACACGGATAAGGGCGAAAGACGGCATCACGCGCTGGAAGAGGGTCGATTTGGTCCAGACTTCTCGCTACTTGCCCAAATCATAGCTGAATTCAAACTAAGACCCGTCATAATCAGCGAGAGCCCATTACTGGACTTGGATGCAATGAAAATGCGCGATATCGTGCAGAGTCTGGCTTGATGCGATACGTTTTTTATCCAGTCTCATAGTGCTCTTTATGGGTACATATTTTGGCGCGATTAAGAGGCTTTCAGAAGCTGACATCAGTTGACGAAGCCTTGAGAACGTTCATGGAAATGTGTCAGGCCAAGGAGCCTAGAAAGGCCAATGTTCCATTGGATTTGGCTCTCAACCGCGTGTTGGCAACCTCCATTGTGGCAAAAGAGAACGTGCCAAAGGTTGACCGTTCAGCCGTGGACGGCTATGCGGTGAAGGCTAAAGGCACTGTTGGAGCCTCACAATTCAAGGCTAGGATGCTGACTCTAACTGATAGCGATGAAGTCGGTGACGGGCAAGCAAGGCAAGTGTGGACAGGGAATCCTGTTCTGGCTGGAGCAGATACAGTTGTCATGCTTGAGAATACGAAGCGAATCGGCGATGTGATTGAGGTCTGGACGCCGCTGGCGCCCGGCGAGAACGTTCAGAAGAAAGGCGAAGACATTGCGAAGGGCGAAACTGCTTTGGAAGCTGGAATTCGTCTA
>CAZDNV010000082.1:0-8685 GCA_964506875.1 uncultured Candidatus Bathyarchaeia archaeon | reverse complement strand
TGGCGTGCACATACTCCTCGTGATTTCTGACTCCTGCTAGCTCCTTGACGCATTGCTGGAATACCTTGCCAGTGTATCTGGCAGAATTGGATTTTGTGGCAGTGAGTCCCTTGATGTCACATGTTCCATCAGCTAGTATTCCGAAGTAGGCTTTTTTCGCGGTTGGCAAGACGCACAAGTTGTAGCGTTTGTCGATCGCTAAATCCAATGAGAATCTTTCTCTGACTGCACTGATCAACCGTTTCACTTGGTCTTCAGATGGGTTGTCAAGGAACAAGGAATCCGTGTCTCCATAAAGGGGGCGTAAATCTCCTTTTTCTGCCATCTGCCAGCTCTCTTTGAGCACATATCGTCCATAACCGGTTATCGCTTCAGCCAGAGGTGGACAAGCCAATCCATGAATTCTTACAGTCACCCCGTAACTGGAAACAAGAATAAGCTTCAAGAGCTTTGCAGCTGTTCCGGCAGCTGTTCCGGCAGCTGTTCCGGCAGCTCTTCTCTCCTCTTCAGCCAGAACAGGATCTTTGGAGGCAGGTTTAAACTGTCTGATCCTCAGCTCCTTCAAAGCACCGATGAGCACTGCATAAAAGCCTCGCCTCTTGGTGCAGACGTGGCCTTCGAATTCGGAAATCTTGTTCTTCGTGCATTCGGTATGTTCACAGCCAACGGTTTCATATGACAGATTGAAGCTGTCAATGCAGCTTGGATAAAGACTCTCAAAGTCACAGACCACTGTGCCAAAGTGGATCCCCGCGTGAGGCGAGACCGTTAAGGCTCCCTTTACCGAGTGAGCAGGAACTCCCCTTCTCAGTTCCTCCGCTGTGGGGATCAGAATATTATTCCTTCTCAAGTACGTGTAGATAATGGACTTTAGCCAGTCGCTCACTCGTCTACTACTGGAAGCTTCGGACAAAGGAATATTAGCTATTCGGGACAGCATCCACGTTGAATAGACCTTCTCGGGGTCAGTCTGCTCAGACCCAGAAGAGCCAGATGTGAGGCGGGGGATCGGTTGGCTAAGCAGGCTGAACCAGTAGGAAATCTGATCAAGCTTCAACGAGTCCTTGACACCTATGATCCTGAGAATCTCTCCCATCCTTTCCCTAGCAGCTCCTGACACCTCGAAAATAGGTTTCCGCGTGTCTTCATGATGTGGGGCCCCGAACACCAATCCCTTGTCATAGACATAGGACTTTGCGATATCGATCTCGCCTTCCCAAGAATGGTGGAATTCTCGGGCGGCCTTTGAAGCGATCTTTGCGCTTGACCAAAGGATCTTCTCCATTGTTTGCTTCTGGCCCGTGAACAGATTGACTTTCTCTATGGTCTCAGCTTTGCCGCTGAAGTAGCTGATAGTCACGCTTTCATCATTTGCTAATTGGGGATTTGCAAGAAAGTACGGTTTGTATTCTTCATCGAGATGTTCTACTGTCATTCCATCCTCGTCTATGAACTTAAGTTTGATCGCATTCCTATCGGTTACTGCTGCGTCTGCCAGATATAGAATTCCCACCGGCTTCAGGCCCCGTCTATGCCCAGTTCTTTTCTTACGCTGGAAAGCTCCTTTTCCGCTAAATCTCTAGGGTAGTTGTAAATTGGACCACTTGGTTTCTCATTATAAAATGGGCGATTGCAGTCCGGGCAGCCGGAAGTCAGGAAAGGCATTCCCTTTCTGATGACATTTGCCAGTGTGTGCTTGTCTACGCCGAAACTGACTAGCTTCTCTTCCTCGTTAAAATGCATGTCTGTGAGTCTCTTAATGCCTTGAGTAATCAGGCTTCTTGCCACTTGAAGGCGTCTGTAGGCACGAATTGAGGGTTGCGCCCTATTCTCTAGCGCGGTGCCATGGATCGGTGTGAATGCGAAGAGCGCTGGGAGAACGCCCATATCGACGCACTTTTGCATTGCGTTGATCATTTCTTCTTCGGTTTCTCCTAGGCCGACAATCAAGTGTGTGGTCACCATGCCACTTCCTAGAATACTGACAGCTTCCTCCAGAAGCTGAAATTGCCCAGTCCATTCATATGGTCCTTGCACAGATTCTCCTTTGACCTCGTCAAAAAGCTCTTCTGTTGCAGCATCCAATGGAATTCCAAGCCTTTCTACACCAGCGTCAACTAGCTGCTTCACATTCTCGATGTTATGCGGTTGGCAGGACACGGAAATGGGCAACTTCGCATGTTGAACCGCTTTAACCAACGCTTGCAGTTCTGCAAGAACTCCAGGGTAATTCAATGTTTGTATGCAGACCCGCTTCATAACGCCACTCATAGAGGCTTCGCGCAGTGCGTCAAGCACTTTGCCCAAGGGAAAAAGAGGCCACGATACGCGTGAAAGCATACCTTCCCTACTTCGGCTCTCTCTAGCTTGCGGACAGAACGCGCAATTCGCGGTGCATTTTCCGTCTCTATAAGTCATCAAGTAAGCGGTAGTAGGAGCCGTTTCAAGCTTTCCCCTTTGAAGACCAAGCGCAATCGCGGAGCCTAAGGAAACACGAACCCGCATCGGTACATCCTTTCCTAAGCATTCAGACACCATTGCCATCCCCGGAATCTACGCGTGCGGCACTCACTTCAAGCCAAGCATAGGCAATTTATTAGAATGGAAAGCTCTTATATCAGCTTTCAACGCTAGGCTGAGAACGAGTCTAAGCAAGCAACGATGATTTGGACTGGTGGATCAAACCTTAAAGGAGATTGAACTGACATGGCCGTCACAAGAATGACATCTGAAGAGATAGAGCAGCTCCTAACCTGTTCTAGAATAGGCAGATTCTGCGTTTCGATTGATGAAAGGCCATACGCCGTTCCAGTTGGCTACGCATTTTCCAGCGGAGAGATTTTCTTCCACACCTGCACTAAAGGGTTAAAGATGAAAGCTGTCAAGCGGAACTCCCACGTTTGTTTTGAGGTAGATGAGTCCTTCTCCGATGCGTCAGCATACAAGAGTGTGATAGTGACCGGCGTAGCAAGAATCTTGGAAAAAGAGAAAGAAATGATTCCTTACTTGCAGAAGCTCATCGACAAATATCGGGCGCCGCAGAGCTTCGATGATTACGTGAGTAAGCTAGGAAGAAGCCGAGAAAAAGAGTTGGCCTCAGTCCGGATCTGCGTCATAACCCCTACTCAAGTTACAGGTAGAAAATTCGTCTCGTGAGGCAATATCCAACCTTGTCCTCTTAAGGTGACAGAAAAAAAAGGAGAATTGTAGTCTTTACTTGGATTCTCAAGCAACCAGAACGCTTTGTATCAAAGGTGAAGAGTCAAACTCCCTTATCAGTTCCCTTCCCTTCTCAGTCGTATACACAAGAACCTCGTCCTCCGTGACAAAGCCACAGGCCTTGAGAAGAGTAATGTATCTGACAAATTGGCCATAACTCAAAGAAACCGACCTGATCAAGCTTGTCTTTCTCACACCATTCCTTGCAGCTTTCAGGATAGACACAGAAATCGTCAGGTTCTCTCTCCTTCTAAACGGGAAAGCTGAGTTCATAACCCATCCATCCCAATTCTATACACGGGTACATCCCCTAAGTTAAACCTATCCCCCGAAGCGAATTCACATCATTCTCACATGATCACATGAACTCGCTTAGACAAAAATCGTTAAGTACCATGCCACTAAACCGTTTCTCAAGGTAGATTATGCCGAAGCTCAACGCTGACGCAGTCTGGAACATGACTGAAAGCGACCTCCTAACGACTCTGGAAAAAGGACTACTCCAACCAAAGCAAAAGCAGATCCATTTCTATGCGCCAAGCTTCATGAGTTACAAAACCTCTTACTTCTGTTCCTCCCCACGGATCTTCCCAATTATATCCTTAACAGGCAAGGGCTGCAGACTGAAATGCTCGCACTGTGGAGGCAGAGTCCTAGGCACAATGCATCCTGCAACCTCTCCTAAGAAGCTGTTCGAGTTGTGTGCAAAACTCAAGCAGGATGGGGCTCTGGGCTGCCTAGTAAGCGGAGGCTGCCAGCCAAATGGTTCAGTTCCGCTGGGAAGGTTCGTCAATGCTATCAGGAAGGCCAAAAAGGAACTAGGCCTGACCATCTTCGTGCACACGGGTATAATAGACTTAGAAACAGCTCTGACACTCAAGAAGATCGGAATAGATGCTGCGCTAATAGACATCATTGGCTCCAATGAAACGATAAAAGAAATCCATAAGCTCAACACGACAGTTGATGACTATGCGAATTCCTTGAAAGCCTTGCATGAAGCGAACCTGACTTACTCGCCGCATATTGTCGTTGGCCTTCACCATGGGAAGCTAAGAGGCGAACTAGAAGCACTAAGAATAGTATCTCGATACACACCATCTGCTCTCATCATAATTGCCTTTCAGCCAATACGCGGAACTGAGATGGAAAAAACAACACCGCCAGCCCCTATAGAAGTTGCGAGGGTCATTGCAGCAGCAAGACTCATGTTCCCTCAAACACCGTTAGTTCTTGGCTGCATGCGACCAAAAGGAACACATCGGATAGAAACCGATGTCTTGGCTCTCAAAGCAGGAATAGATGCAATAGCTTTTCCAGCAGAAGAAACGGTAAAGCTGACAGATGAACAGGGATATAACATGGTTTTTTCTTTGCTTTGTTGTTCACACATCTATTCAGACGCAAGGAGCATACAGGCTTCTGACGAATGAACTCGCGCACTTTTGCGCTTCGAAGCATTTCGAAGCTGATCGAACAAGGGACTTCCTCACGGTGAATAAGCACTCGAATCATTCTTTTACTATTGTTTAGATCCTCTGAGCATTTCAAGACCTACAACGATCGACCATATTGAGGCAGAAGCGCCCGCAATAGTTTCTGGAATGGCCACACCTGAGCCGAAGCCTACAGCCGACTGGATTATCCACGCAGCTATTGCAGCTATTCCTGCTAGAAGTGTAAAGAGTCCCATTTTGACCTTAGCCGACCACAGAAAGACTGCAGCGAAAACAAGCATTGATAGGGGAAAGGGAACAAAAAAGGCCACCGAGGCATAATAATGTATAGGCACCACGTTCTCTGGAAATGATCCAATTGCAGTCAAGGCCAATGCCGCGAAGGAAAAGATCAAACTCCCAAGAACCGCTGCGGCTTTCCCTTTGAAGTGAAGAAATAGGCCGGACGTAAACACCAAGATAAGGACGCCGCTTATTATGAGCCCGAAATTAAACAGGACCGCAGTAGGACCTTCCTTCACTCCTAAATCACTGAGGGCATTTTCGGTGAAACTAAACGCAGGTTGGCAGTAAGCAATGGCTAGAAGCACACTTGCGAATGCTATCACGGGCGTGATAACGCCTGCTATCCCAGCTATTTTGAGCCAGTCCTTCTCTTGAATCGCAATCACCTTCATTCTTGAGCTGACTTGCGCTATCGAATTCTACTAGTTCATCTTTCTCTGAATGACGTAGTGCCTCTTTTCTTGAACCTAGAGTATTCGACCTTCACGGTCGATTTCTCCATTGCGTATTCTTGTGGTGGAGATCGTTGCATGATTCTCTGATGGGACCATCTTGATGGCGATTATTTCAAGTGGCGATAATCCCAAGCTCTTTCTTTTTTTGTTGATCTTGAGGGCAGTGGGTTCAGTTTCCTTGCTAACTACTAGGGCTTCAACGGGCTCTTTGAACGAGAGCAGTACTCCGTAAGGGTCATCAATTCGGATGATTTTGGCCCTCTGCAGTAGCCCTTGCTTCCTCAGGAAACCTTCAAGTTCCTTCAGTCTTTGTGCATATGGTGCGGTTATATGAGGCTTAGCCATTTCTGTGGCGAATCGATCACTAGACAATCCAATTAGAACTTGGTGGCCGGCTTCGAATGCTTTTGTGAGCAAGGATTTGTGTCCCTTGTGCAGCTTGTCGAACGTTCCGCCGACTGCTACTGTCTTGAAGCTGCTAGGCATTGGCCTTCACGATCGCGCGTTCATTTCCTCTTAGGTTTCTTGTGTCTAAGCGTTGCTAAGAAAGCATTCAGGATTTGTCTGGCCACTTCTCGTTTGTCAGTCAGCTTAATGTGATTGATCTTCTTTCTTTTGTCGATTATGAAGACTTCGTTGGTTTCGGTGCCGAATCCTGTGCCTTTCTTGCCAACGTCATTTACCACAATCATGTCCGCTTCAGCTCCTAGCAACCTTTCGTATGCATTATCAATCAGATCCTCTTTTGGAAGCTTGTATTCTGCCCGGAAGGCTATCAGGAAAGTCTTTGGGCTGATGCCTTTCACGTCGTCGATGATTTTTCGGGTAGGTCTAAGCTCTAACTCAAGGGATCTGAGTTCATGTGTCGAGACCTTGTAGGAGTATGGTTTCTCAACGGTCCAATCTGCCGCTGCTGCTGCAGCTATCACAGCATCATATTTTTTCGACTTCAGCTCCGACACCACAGCGTCATACATTTCATTTGTTGTCTCAACTCTGATCAAGGTGGCATTCGGTGGTGGGGAGGTTGATCCTGTACCGTAGACGAGAGTCACATGAGCACCGCGGTTTAGGGCTTCTTCTGCGAGTGCCATGCCCATTCTACCTGAGCTTCTGTTCGTGATGACCCGTATAGGGTCGATATATTCGACTGTCGGGCCGGCAGTGATTAGCATTCTCAGGCCTTCGCAGTCTCTTTTTGCTGTGAGCTTGCGGGTCACAGCCTCTGCTATCTCGCTTGTTTTGGCAATCTTTGCCTTTCCTTCTTCTAGCCTTGGACCTACGAATTCGACTCCTAGAGCTTTTAGCTTCTTGATATTCTCCAAAAGCACAGGATGATTGTACATCGATTCATGCATGGCTGGGACGATCACTATTGGAATGTGTGACCCAAAAGCTGTTGAAACCACCGACGTTACAGGCGTATCGTCTATCCCGCAAGCTATCTTGCTTATTGTGTTCGCGGTTGCTGGAGCCACAAGAATCAGGTTTGCCTTTTGAAGGTGATCGCCTGCCAGGGCTACGTGCTCGATTTTTCCTGTTAACTCGGTTACAGCTTCGTTTCCAGTTGCCCATTCCATCAAATAAGGGTGAATGATTTTCTGCGACGCTTGTGACATTATGGGAAAAACCGTTGCTCCTTGACGCATCATAGCTCTCGCGATTTCCGGGCATTCTATGGCGGCCACGCTGCCTGTCACACACAAGACTATCTTCTTGTCTTTCAGCGCATTTCCTTTTGTCCCGACGATTTCTTCAGATGGATGGTTGACCAACAAACCTTCTCCTGTTAACCTGTTAATCTGTGAGTTACGCCCTTTAAGTCTTCCAGAAAGCTGTCAACGTGAGCTTCCCTTACATGAGGCATCACAACGATTCGGATGTGTTTTGGAAAAAGTGAGACAGCCCAACCTCTTATTCTCAGTTCACGTGCTATTTGAGCTATATCCAGTACCTTTGAGGTTAGTCCAACGACGTTCATTGTAGGACTCATCATCGTGTCCAGACCTTTGATCCTTGGTATCTCTTCGGCGAGTTTCCATGTCAGACGCATGCAACGCCTCACAATTCGCTTATAGCCTTCCCGACCCAGATGCTTCAGTAAAGACCAAACGGCGACGATTGAAGCCCCTGACCGAGTTCCGACTATCGTAGCCGCCTTCGCTTCTCCCCCAGCCAAGTAGGAAATGTTCCATGCTATTTTCTCTTTGAGATCTTCATTCCGAAACAGAATGCCACCTGCGGGTATTGGGGCCAAGCCCATCTTATGCGGGTCAATGGTGATAGAGCAGACTCCTGGCTCCTTAAAATCGAAGCCCGGAACCTTATACCCTAGATCTTTCAGGAATGGAAGAACAAACCCACCGAAAGCTGCGTCAACGTGCAAGTAAATGCCTTTCTCCTGGGCGAGCTCTGACAGCTCTGATATTGCATCCACTGCGCCCAACCCCGTTGTTCCTGCAATGCCAATAACTGCCACGGTCTTGGAGCTAAGTGCCCTCTTGACAGCCTGCATGTTGACTCTGAAGTCTTGGTCCAATCCGACTTTGACGATTTTCAGCCCCAACAAATCTCCTGCCTTGTCAAATGAGCAGTGAGCGGATGTTGGCATTATGACTTCACGCTTCTGCTTCTTGGTTTCATTTAGAGCAGTCCACAACGCCAGGATGTTGGCTTCAGTTCCTCCTGTTACTATGTGACCTGAAGCCTCAGGATTCGAGAGCATCGTGCCCAAAGATCTGATGGTTTCTTTCTCTAACTCAGCCACCGCTGGAAAAAGGCCAGCGTCACCTAAGTTTTTGTCCACGTACATTGCGTGAACTCTTTTCGAAAAAGGGTGCGACCTTGTGCACATGGACCCAATGATCTTTCCTGACTCGTATGTGAAGTCCTTTTTCAATCTTGGCTCTAGTTCTTTTAGAACAGCTTTCTGAGACATCCCCTTGTCTTGCACTTTTCTCACGTCCATGATTCAATGGTAGGTTTGTTCTTTGCCAGGATACTTACCGGTCAAAACTTCCTCCTTGAAGTCTGCCACGGCCTTCTTCACCACTGCATTGAGGTTAGCGAATCTCTTGACGAACTTCGGCTTGAAATCCTCGTTAATGCCAAGCATGTCGTTTGTGACTAAAACCTGCCCGTCGCAGTATTGCCCAGCACCAATGCCTATCGTGGGCACCGTCACTTGCTCGGTTATGCTCTCCGCCAAGCTTTCAGGAATGCATTCCAGGACTATGGAAAACACGCCACAAGAGCTAAGCTCTAACGCG
>CAZDNV010000081.1:0-8692 GCA_964506875.1 uncultured Candidatus Bathyarchaeia archaeon | reverse complement strand
CTTTTTGACCACCTTTTACGGATGGCTGATAGCGAAGGGTATGCCATTTGAACCCACGACATTCATAGCATGCTAACGTCAGCGGGCAGTTATTGGCGGCTGCAGCCTCAAACTCGCGCTGGCCTACTTCGTGGGTCACTTTATAGAAATCAAAATCGAGGTAAGTTTTCTGGGACAGCACCTCTATAATTCTACCGTTTTGGTCATAAATCAAATGGTCTGGCGCATCGGTATTCTTACCTTGGCTTAAATGCGGAATTTTCTTTTCTGTTAATTCCTCGTCCTTTGCGTTCTCACCAGCATAGCCTAAGTATTCACTCTGGATTTCAGTCATATAATTTGTGACTGTTCCATGTCCAAGGTCTAACTCCTTTTCGACGTCATCATGCGATTCGCCATAAGCCTTGCGCCTGAACGTCTCAATCATTTTCCCCTTGCGCGCCAATGAGTTAGGAATTAAACGGTCTAAATGCTTTAGAACACGCTGGAAAAAGGGAAAGTCCTCTGCTACCCCTCCATCCTGCCAACTATCACCCTCTCGAATAATCTTCATTGCCTCCTGGGTCTGGGTCATCGAAATTTCATGCAATTCTTTTTGTTTATAATAAACTAAATCTGCCACAACTTTCACTTGCTCTTCTTTGACCAAATCTTTACAAAATGACCTGATATAGTTGCTAATACTATTGACTGACTTCATGCGTTTGAAAGTACCATCTGCCGCCAACCGCCTTCCCACTTGCTCAACTATATTCGGGTCAATTGAAATAGGCACTTTACCAACTTTTGTATTGAGAATAAGTTCATCCATTTTCACACTCAAGCGTTGTGCTACTCGCTTGATTGTTGGCTCAAAAATGGATAACTTACTTTCAGAAGCATAATTTCTAATAAAAGCCGTGATCTTTGATATATCTTTAATGAGAAGTCCTCGTTTTTGTAAGACATCAAAGAAGAGATCGATGAACTTCTCATCCTCTTTGCTATTGAAAGCAGGCTTTATACCCCCGCTCTCTAATAAGCCTTTGAATGTTTCCTCCTTCGCGACCTTGAACGGCTCAAAGAAAATCTCATCGAAGTTCCGCTTCAAGATTACAAAGCCTAAACAATTACCATTCGGATCAAACATCACGGCTCGACTTTCTTCCGTCGCCTCATTAAAGCCACACATTTCGAAATAGGCATTTGATGTTTCATTTAAAGTGCGCTTCTTATAACTCAAATTCAAATTCGTTTCTTTCATGCGCAAAAATTTCGTTTCATTTGTGAAATACTTCTTAATGTTATTACTCTCCTCTCCGCTGGGCATGATATCCTCATCAAAATTCATGGTAGAATGATTTGGGCACTCCGCCATGGTCTGAATTAACCCATCATACGAATTAATGACATAATTCCGGGCTTCTGGGAAAACATTTAACACCATCTTTGAGAGAATCGCCAACCAGGTCGATTTTCCCAGTCCGAGGCGTCCATAGGTAATGTACGAGTACTGATTGTTTGCCTTCAACCGCCACTCATAGAAAGACTCCAAGAACCGGGCAGTATAATCATTAGGCTTCCCGTTTGGTAAAACAAGAGCCCGTTGCAGATCTTTATCGCCTCGAATGCGACTTATCCACCCATCCTCCTCTACCGGATCCATCGGGAATGTGTGAATCGCCCGGATATACGGCAATAGCCACGGCTCACGGGCTTTGGGCTTGGTGGCTTGCATTCGTTCCCACCGCATGAGCATAAAATCGTAGATGCTCATTGATTAATCACGTCCTCCTGCTGTTGCTGTTGCTGCTGTTGGCGTTGTTGCGCCATCACTTCTTTAGCAGCAGTCAATTGATCTGCTATATGTTTAAAGCGATCAACTGCTTCTGTGCGAGAAGCAATGTTAAGTACCTTGGACAATTTCGCTACAGTTCCAAATGCTTCTTCTAATTGCCGCTGATCGTGATCTAAACTATCATCAAGGGCATGAATGTAGGCATGGCGCAATTCACGCCGAAAACGCATAATGAGTTCATGGGGTGCATTACGCTCCACTGCATCCTGAAACTGAATGAGTTTTAGTTTAAACAACAGGCGGATTTTATCAGAAGCACCAGCAACGGATTTTATAGAAGAATTAACAATCGACTGCACCCGTAAAGGCTCTTGTTTGCCATTTATTTCGCGGATACAGGTATCGTCTTGGAATTCTGAATTTGTGATTGAGAGAAAAATGGCAAAATGCTCTTGACCTTGCGCCTTGGCAGCTGCATTATCCATGACATTATGAAAAATGCTTTCTACCCCGGCAATGATGGAATCAACCAGTAGCAGTTCGTTCCCTTGCATGTTAAATCACTCCCAAAACCGATAGAAGAATAAAAGTGACAACTAATCCAATCGCCAGAATCATTGCACCCGTAATCAACTTCATTATCAGTTTCATATCAATTGAAGGCGGTACGGTTGGGCTGTATTGTGCGTATTCATTCGCCAACATCGCTTGGAACTTATTTTTCTCCATTGTATCTCGCTGATCCTTATTGATTTGCTGCAAGGCGGCAATTTGCAACTGCAAATTTGGAATCGAGGCTAAAAGGGGAATGCTGCTCAAGATATCTAAATAGGCAACTGCTGAATCAAGATGTCGCTGTATCTCAATATCTTCCTTCCCCTCAAAACACACGATCTTCTCGAAGGTGCGCCCTTCCAATGTAATTTTCACAGGTACACGAACTGCATTTCCCTGTAATACATGATCATTAAGTGTATCAGGATGAACATATAGAAGCATCTTGAATCCACTGAAAATATCCGTGAATCCAAGTACTTCTACGCGATATTGGTCTGCATTTGCTTTGTGAGCAGCATAGGCATTCTTGAACTTACAATATTGGTCCCACGCCTCATCACTCTCAAATTGACCGCGTTCCTGCTGGTCGAGCTTATTATCCTCAATGATTTTTACAACCGTGGTAAAAGAAGTGCTATGCTTGGTCCATTGATATATTTGAGCGTCAAACTCATCTGTTGCCTCCAGGAAATAATACAGAAAAATTGCCCTGCGATTGAGAAACTTCAAATTAAGCGTATTTACTAAAAAACTATCGTTATTATAGTTAATTGCCGCGAATATGCCGTTTGCAAACACTTCTAAAAAAAGCAACAGGGACCAAATTGACCAGCCTAAAACAAACATGCACGCCTGAAAGCCAAAAAAAACCAACAGCGGAACCCCACCGTGATAGATAAGTTCAAAGCGCTTGGTATAGGCTTTCCGAAACTTCATTGTAATACCTAAATAAATGAGCATGACCATTAAAAGAAATAAAGTTAAACTCAGCGCGAATAAATCATCCATTTCTTCTTATCCGACCCGAACCTTCTTTTCAGTCTTAATTTCGCGAATTGCCTCTGCAATCTCCTCATCCTCTTTCTCTCGCTTAGATTTGGGCCGTTGCTTGGGCATTTTCAACACCACCGTGGCAGGGCGAAAATGGCGATAGATTTTCCATATTACAAATATTGCGAGAATGATGTAAATCCAAGGCGTTGTGAACAGCCACAACACGGCTTCATAGACAGGATTTACGGGTGCGGTGATATTACGGTACTCATAATATTTGTAGGTGATCAGGCGGCAGCGGTTAGCGCTGATCGTATCCACAACAATAACATTCATTTCCAAATTGCGGATTTCCAGCCGATAATTGGATGAGAGCGCCCGAATGCTCACCATCGTATCAGGCATGACCACAAAGTCCAAATAAACTCCGTAGCCCCGTTCCAACCGTACTATAATGGGCTGTAGACCTTGATTAATGACTGTTAAGAGAAAGATCGGCAATCCGATATCCGTAAACGCACTCCATTCAATTTCTTGGCGGTAGAGCACCACACCAAAATAATCGGTAATGCACAGCGTGGTACGTGCTCGTGGAAATTGGAGCATATTCGGGTTTTGCCGATTTTGTAGTGAAATCAAGCGATAGGCGTTCTCATAATAACCGATCACCGTTTTATTTTCGAGCAAATAGGTAAAATTGACCCAGTAGCACTCTTTCGCCAGAAAATCTACTGGCGCTTTCATCGATACTTTGAATTGCAGAAAGCGGGCGATGTTCGTATTGATCGTCACGTTTGCCATGATTGGAACAGACCACGCGCCCCATGTCACATTATTAGCGGATGTACGGTATTGGAGTGTTACATCACTCGAGATATTGAATTCATTGACCGCGTATTTGAGCGTGTAGAGAAAGGTGCGTTTTGCAATGCCGAGATCATAGACTTTGGATTGATAATAGCCACTTGAGCAGGAGGCATTATAATTACGATTGAGATAGTACCCATCTGCCCAACTATAATCCACGGCATCTATCCAAAAAGAAGTGTTGGCATACGCGAGTGTAGGATGCGTAGAAATCCGAAATTTAGTTATGATCGTCGCCGATGTATAAAAACTAAACTCTCCACACATCGTTTTATTAATCGATGTCTGTGTTTTATCACTCGTACAATTGAAATCGATACGAATGTGGTACCACGTCTCATTTTTGAAATCGGTAATCAACGTGTATCCACTGCGCATTTCCAAGGTATTGCCCATCAACCGCATGGAAAACCGCAATGATCCGCCCTCATATCCCTCACATTGGAGGAAGCCATAGGAGACATTGGAGCGGCGCATCAACCAGAACTCAATCGACCCGACAGACTGCCCCGTAAAGGAGTTTTCCATAAGGCATGATCCAGTACTGTTGTCCCAGAGCTCCACGACCTTTCGATGGCCGTTCTTTTCCGCGATAACATTGACGGAGGTACCGCTATCTTCGCTCACGGTCCAGCCCGCTGGGTTGGCGCCGTTCGCGTCATCAAAAAAACTATAGAGCGCAGCATAGTCATCGGGTACTAAATGTAGCGTTTCATTGGCAAGAATGTGTATATTATTTACGATCATATAGTTTGTATAGTTGAAATGCGTCTCAGACAGTGTAAGGGTCTGATTCCACCAGTTGTAGACGGGAATATAATATTGCGCGGCACGAATATTTGCCAACAGGCACGATCCTTTATTCACGCTGTAGAACCCGATTTCAAACAACTCCCCACCAAAGATATCATGATACTGCGTGAAATTAAAAAAAGGAATGGTAATGTCCCACCAGTAATCGACCATGGCAGTGGTGAGGTGATAATAGTAGTAGTACTCCATGGGCTCATTCAGGCGGATCACCAGCCAGAAAGTGCTAAGTGGCTTAATAGCAAACTGGAGCACGTTGTAATCGTACATACTAATAATTTTCCGAGTGCCAGTATCGGGATCGAGCACTTGAAACTCAGTTTTCACGCCTGAGTTATTCATTTCGAGTTTAATATAGTCATCAATGAGCGTGGCATTCACATCGCCTCCGAAGGCATGCCAGTCGCCCGTATATTGCTTGAAATCGACGAGGCTGGTCTCCTCATCGTCACCCAGGTAAATTTTGAAGTCCTTACTTTCGAGCGGGAACCCATCGAGCGTGGAGTAGAGCGAGAGATAGGATTCCCGGGGGTAGCCCTGCCCAATGGCAAAGAGTTCAAATGTTTTTATAATATCGCTCGAATAAATCGTGAGAATGAATGTATCTAACGTCGTATAGACTCTATAAGAATAAATACCGATTTGCAGTAAATTCGGGCTGCCATCGACCTTGCAGCAGTACGTCCAAACATTGCCAATTTCGTTAATCTTTGCCATGTCAAAGGTGCTCACGGTGAAATCCGGGTGCACGAGTTTGAGCGTGATCATATCGTTGAGAATGTTTGTTTTTAGCCCAGAAACTTTGGCATAGAACCAGAGATCATTCCCAATTTCCCATTTCATTGGCGTAGAGACGCTAATATCATAGGGCTTAGGAATGAGCGTGGCTTTGGTCGTATAGAGTTCCTGACTCGTGACCACTTTAAAGCGAAAATCACAGGTGCCGCTCCAATACTCGACCTTGATCTCGTAGAGCAGCCCATCAACAAATTTGTTATCATACACTGACCCATTGTAAATTAGCCCTGCAATCGGGCTGCTGGCAGGAAAACGTCGCCAGTCAGCATGCATCGTATCAATAAAAGTACCCTCCAGCGAGCCGACCATCAGTTGAGGGAAATCTGGATCAGTGAAGTGCAAATAGACGTAGAAATTAAATTTGTAGCTCCCGCTGCCACTCAGCACTTTATCATACACCTTGATGTCCACCAGCATTCGTTCCACCAGTGCCAGATGCACCGGGAGAGAAAACTGCTTGGACATTCGAAACCATTTAACCATGCCTACCGCTGGCGTTTCACCGCTCACATTGGCGCCAGTATCGATGTAATTCGAGAACGGATATGTTGGATCGTTCGTCCACGCAGTAAAATCGCCGGTGGCATTATATTTTCTCAAGACCAACTCTGTCGATGTGAGATTGAAGTCCATCTGATTCCCAAATATGAAGTAGAATGTGGTCGGATCGGGAAATGCTGCCGTCCGTACCGGAGTCATCTCCACTATTGCCACTTGCCCAGCATGCGGCATGGTCAGTACGCACAAATTGAATAGAAACAGCGCAATGCATGCGCCTGCTATGAGTTTGAGTTTGGTTTGAATCATTCTGGAACACATCCAATAACGATTTTTCAACCGATTCCAATGCTATCTAACTTTAAAAAATAAAAAAAAGAAAGGAAATTTATTTACTGGCTGATGGTGGGTAAAAAACTTGAGTGGTTGAAGCGCTTTGACTCTTACGTTTGATGAGTATACCATAAATAAAGTAGGCGGCAATGATAACAATGATTAGGAGAACCAGATTTGTGAACCAGTCGCTCCAGGTGGCAATAGCGACGAGCGCATCGTAGTAGTCGTCCATGATTTGCTCAGTGTGGTTGTAGTAATCTTGCGCGATCATGCGAATGTTCGTCGCCCGCTGGTTGATCATATTTTCGTAACCAATGCCTGTAAGCCCCAGAAAATCCATTGCCTGATCGAAGGTAATCGTGCCATTATTGAGCATTTCAAGGACGTTAGTTTCAAACGTCGCCTTCCCCGCGATGAGGGACATCGTAATGTTGTACTCCGCATTGATGGAAGATAAGGCAACTTGTTGGCTCGCATATATTTCCGCTCTGGTTGTTTTCGAGAGTTGCGCCCCGGCGACCCATTTTGTGATTTCAGGAATGCCCTTCCAACAGAAAATGAAAATGCACGCTAACGCGAGGAGCACAATGAGATCATCAACTCCAATGGCTTTGGTCGTCAGCGCGGTTCCGAAGCGCAATGCCCGCAGGTCTAATCCTGTGCGGCTGAGATACTCCTGTGCATCCGGGTCCCAGAGACTTTGGTTAAACATACCGTACTTATCGCCGATGAAGGTATTGCCCACTTGCGAGAGCGTATCGAAGTCCATTGTTTGATTCAAATGGACATCGGTAATGCAGTCGTAGACCCAGCCCTGTTCGTGACAGTAATCAATCACATAATTATAGGGCGAATCAAAGACCACCATTTTTTGAATGCTGGGGTAGGTATCCGTGGGAACCGCGAAATTAGAGGCAAAATCCGCCACGTCGACGCTATGCTTGATTGTGCCATTCACGTACGTGGAAATATAGGCGAGCTGCGCGTCTGGGAGCGTATAAATTTGGATTGGCGTGCCTTCCGCATTTATTGTGGTGGTCAAGGGGGTTATCGAGGGATCGATGTATTGAAAAGACTTTTGCTCGACAATGGGCGGCTCAATTGTCCCACTCTCTTCACTGGCGGCTTTCTTCAGATCTTTGATCGGGCCGGTATCAGATTTGAGCAGTCCCTGCTCAGTGATCACCAGGGTGTGTTGATTTGGTGCGCTCTTACCGAATTCGGTAGCGTTATAATTAATAGTCAGTTGATAGGCAACGGTACCACTGTCCTGCGCGTAGGCGGTGTGAATGGTCACTGCGGTAAACAATGTGCTATTAGAGAGCAAAAACGAAAAAATAAGGAAGGCGGCGGCGAGTTTGAGTTTGAGCATGGAAAATCACCTGAAAAAAGAAAAATGGTGATTAAGCGAACCAGATCGTCGCCCACCAGTTCAGATAATAGTCAAGGACGATGTAGAGCGCGGCAGCGATGCACATAATCATAGTATAAATCATATTCATGCACAGGTCGGCATGTTTCTTAGGGATCACAAGCGCCAGAATTCCAAAGCAGGCAGCCAGCACGAAGAGCACCCACGCCAAATTGATCACGGCGCCAAAGAGCGGAATGAGGAGCCAGAGCGACATCCAGAGGGGGAGCAAGATGATAACCGCGAGAAAAGGCGGGAGCCAGCCCAGCCATAAGCCAATTTTGGAGACAAGCCCTTCTTTCTTAGTTTTAGTCATTTATATATCACCAATTCTTTGGTTTTTTAGGCACAATCTATTCAATTGTGCCAGGGGTTAGAACAGATGTATGTTCGCGACCCATAAGAGCCATATGCAAAAAAAGAGAAACATATGGCTGAATGAATTATCATATGATTCTTCTATTTATTCCTTTTGTTTAATTTCAAAAAAAGCGGCAAGAAAGATCCGGCCAATCAAAATTTAGTAGCGAAAATGACGTTTCAAACGCGAAAGAACGCGACAAAAAAATAAGATAAGGGAAAGGTGTCTTGAAATGAACCTTTCACGACATTTCCTGCTCATCTTTGAGATACAACAGATTGAA
>CAZDNV010000080.1:0-8736 GCA_964506875.1 uncultured Candidatus Bathyarchaeia archaeon | reverse complement strand
GGCTTTTAAGGCTTTCTAAGGCTCTTTTTTCCTTATCCTATATGCGATGTACTTGCCTACTTCCAATGAGCCGAACGTTATTGCAGTAAAGAGTATTGCGAAAGCCCAGTCTATAGGTTCAGGTGGATTTACGTCGAACAATTGGTGGACTCCAGGCGTATATAGTATCAACAGTTGAAGACCGAACGATGATAGTATCGCGTACCAAAGGAACTTGTTCTTGAAGACGCCAACTTTGAATACTGGATACTTTAGTGACCGGGCTGATATTCCATTAGCCAGCTCCATCAGAATCATAGCTGTGAGCAACTGTGTTCTAGCTTCAGTTAGCTGATGGGCACCTTCCCAAGGTTTGTAGTAGAAGTAACCGAACAGCAAAAGTGCGGTCATTAGTATGGGCACTACGCTCAGGTAGATCTTGACTTCTCGGGTAAACACGCTTTCGTTCGGGTCTCTTGGTTTCCTTTCCATAAGATCTGGGTCGCCTGGGTCCACACCCAAAGCTATTGCAGGCAGACCGTCAGTAGTGAGGTTCACCCATAGGAGTTGAGTAGCTGTCAAGGCTAAGGAAGCATCACCAATCGTGGCATCAGTCATTCCCGTTACGCCTGAAGAGAATATTTTCGCTAGGTAGGGGACGGTAACTACTGCTATGAACATCACGAGGATCTCCATGACGTTGCAGCGCAATAGATAGGTCAGGTACTTCTTGATGTTGTCATATATCTCTCGTCCTTCTCTTGCTGCTTTTACGATCGAGGCAAAGTTGTCGTCTGTTAGAACCATGTCTGAGGCTTCTTTGGTGACTTCAGTGCCTGTGATGCCCATTGACACGCCTATGTCGGACATCTTGAGTGCGGGGGCGTCATTTACTCCGTCTCCAGTCATTGCCACAATGTGACCTTTGGCTTTCCATGCTTTGACTATCCTCATTTTGTGTTCAGGCGAGACTCTGGCATAAATGACTACTTTTTCAACTACTTGGGAAAGTTGTTCATCGGTCATCTTTTCCAGTTCTTCGCCTTTGAGAACTTTTCCTTCTTCTTCACTTTCCCCTAGGAGATTCAGTTCTTTTGCCACTGCTACTGCAGTCAGTTTGTGATCTCCTGTTACCATCACGACGCCTATGCCTGCTTTCCTGCAAATGTAGATTGCTTCCTTCACTTCTTCGCGTGGCGGATCGATCATTCCTACTATTCCAGCGAACACGAGGTCTTTCTCGATTGTTTCATCAAAATCCTTGATGTCATCGGGTAGCTCTCTAAAAGCGAAACCCAAGTTTCTCAATGCTTGCATTGCCATTGCTTCATTTACTTTCAATATCTCTGTTCGATCTTCCTTCGTTATTTTTCGGATCTTGCCATCGACAAGAATTTTCGTGCAATTCTCCAGAATGACTTCTGGGGCTCCTTTCACGTAAGCTGCTTTCTTCTTGTCGGAATCGACGTGAACCGTGGTCATGCGTTTTCTTTCCGATGAGAAAGGAATCTCGGCAGTGCGAGGCTGCTTCTGTTCAAGTTCTTCCTTCCACAACTTGGCCTTTGCCGCAGCAACGACAAGCGCACCTTCCGTGGGGTCGCCCTTGATAATCCATCTTTGAGTGTTTGTATCCTTTTCCAGTTTAGCATCATTACACAGAGCTGCAACCATCAGAAGTGTACGAAGCTCCTTGCCTGAGGGATCAGTCTTCTTGTCTTCAAAAAGGAAATCTCCTTCTGGGTCGTAGCCTACTCCAGTGACCTTGATAGCTTGCTTGTTAACGTAGATCCTTTGCACCGTCATCTCGCCCTTTGTCATTGTACCCGTTTTGTCCGAGCAAATGACGCTGGCGCAGCCTAGGGTTTCAACCGCTGGAAGCCGCTTGACCACAGCGTTCACTTTTGCCATTCGGTACATGCCCACCGCAAGGGCTCCTGTTACGATCGCCGGTAATGCTTCGGGAACTGCGGCAACTGCAAGGCTTATTCCCCATAGAATCATGTCCAACCAATCGCGTCCTTCAAAGGCACCTATCAACGCAACAGTCAGACAGATGGCTATTGACAAGATGCCGATCCATTTGCCAATAGATGCAGTTCTCTTTTCAAGTGGGGTTGTTTCCTCTTGGGTCGTTTGAACCATCTTCGCAATTTTCCCGAATTCCGTATTCATCCCAGTTGAGGTAGCAACAACCTTGCCTCGACCGTACACCACGGCTGTTCCAGTAAACGTCATGTTTCTACGATCGTTGAGAGACGTATCTTCAGACAAGGAATCAGTGATTTTGCTGACAGGTGCTGATTCTCCGGTCAGTGAGGCTTCATCCATCTTCAAGTTGAAAGCCTCAATGATCCGGCTATCTGCCGGGACTTTGTCACCTGTGTAGAGAAGAATGATGTCTCCAGGGACGATCTCGCTTGTGGCTATCTTTATGTCTTTTCCTGAGCGCAGTACAGTAGCTGTGGGTGTCGTCATTCTCTTCAATGCTTCTACAGCCTTTTCTGATCTGTGCTCTTCCACAAATCCTAAGGTGGCTGTAGCTAGAACTATGGCAACTATCACTGCAGCATCATAAAGCTCGCCTGGATCATATCGGATGAAATAGGAACCCACTGAGAGAGCAACAGCGATCAATAGTATTATCATGAGGATATCGGTAAACTGCCCAAGGAACATCTTTATCGCAGAAGTGCCCTTTTCTTTCTTCAGTTCATTGGGACCATATTTTTGAAGCCGTTGCTGTGCGTCCTCCGGGCTGAGTCCAGAAATCTTCACGTTAAGAGAATTCAGGGTCTCTTCAGTTTCCATCGCGTGCCAAGACTTCGTCGTCCCATCCGCCCCCGAGGAATGGTAAGCCCTTTTTGCCAGACGCTTTTATTTCTTTCTTATGAAGAATAGGTTTCGGCAAATATCTTTATAAGAGATTATTATTCACTAAGGCTACCAAAATATCAGGCCCTTGGAAATGAAAGGAGCTGTCTGTAGGTGTTTGCTGAAATTGGGTATTGGCTTATAGCTCCATTATCAGCTGTGGTTTCGATATTCGTTGGTCTCTACTTCCTTCGTTACATAAACAGACAAGATAGTGGTAACGAGAAGATGAGGGAGATTTCTGATCTCATTAGAAGTGGAGCCAATGCTTTCTTGAGGATAGAATACTCGACTTTGGCAATGTTTGTGGCTGTTGTGAGTATATTGATATTGATTTTTCTGCCACTTCCTTTATGGCTGCCTGGAAACAAGATCGACAATGTCGGGATGGCATTGGCATATTTGTTCGGTTCTTCATGTTCGGCCCTGGCGGGTTACTTAGGATTGAACGTTGCTACAAAGGCAAACGCGAAAGTTGCTCAAGCCGCAAAAGACGGGCTGAACAAGGCTTTTCCAGTAGGTTTCCGCGGTGGGGCAGTGATGGGTTTCTCAGTGGTTGGCGTGGGCTTGGCAGGAATAAGCATTGTGTACGCGATTACACGAAGCCCAGGCTTTGTGTTGGGCTTTAGCTTTGGTGCAAGCTCTCTTGCGCTTTTCGCCAAGGCAGGCGGCGGCATCTACACGAAGACCGCTGACATAAGCGCGGACTTGGTGGGCAAGGTTGAGCTTGGAATACCTGAAGATGATCCAAGAAACCCTGCAGTAATAGCCGACAATGTGGGAGACAACGTTGGTGACGTAGCCGGCATGGGTGCGGACTTGTTTGACTCGTACGTGGCGAGTATTGTTGCAGTTATGATTCTCGGCGTAGCACTTGGGACGCTTACCGGGAAGGGTATGTGGTTTGTGGAGATTCCGTTGGTGTTTGCAGGCTTGGGTATTTTGGCGTCGATCTTGGGCGCTTTGACAGTCAGAGTGGGGAAGAAGGGGAATCCCGGTAGCGCGCTTAACATGGGCACCTACGTGACATGCATAGTCTTTGGGATCCTAACGGCTGTGGCAACTCATTATCTGACGCTTGTGATGCCGTACTATCTAGATTATGGTTGGCGGATATGGGGGGCGGCAATGGTGGGTCTTTCTGCAGGAGTGATCATTGGCATAACAACAGACTATTTCACGTCTGAAGACAAGGCGCCTGTTTTGAGGACGGCCGAGGCATCGCAGAGTGGACCAGCGATAAACATCATCACTGGATTCTCGTACGGCTTGCGCAGTGTGCTTCTTCCACTAATCGGAATAGGTGTTGCGGCGGCAGTGTCGTATCTACTATGTAAACCACTGGGTGGTGAAGCATTTGCTGTATTTGGAATAGCAATGGCGGCTGTTGGCATGCTTTCAATCGTCGGCCTAACAGTGTCAAATGACGCCTATGGACCAGTTGTTGACAATGCTAAAGGCGTGGCGGAGCAGGCTGGGCTAAGCGAAGAAGTGATTGCAGTAACTGATGAATTGGATGCCGCTGGAAACACTGCAAAAGCGATAACCAAAGGTTTCGCGATTGGAGCTGCTGGATTGACTGTGATCGCACTTCTGGCTGCTTTCCAAGAAATAGCAAGAAGCGCAAACTACGTTGCATCCTTTGACCTTATGAATCCCATGGTTCTTCTAGGCGCTTTCATAGGAGTCGCAATGCCTGCAGTGTTTTCAGCGATGCTCATGCTTGGCGTCGGCAGAAACGCCGCTAGAATGATCGAGGAAATAAGAAGACAATTTAGAGAGATACCGGGTCTAAAGGAAGGAAAGCCCGGAGTTAAGCCAGACTATAACCGTTGCGTTGACATTGCAACGAAAGGAGCACTACGTGAACTCATGCCAGCAAGCATCGTAACGATTGTTGCCACTTTGTTGGTAGGTTTCATAGGCGGGATCGAAGCTTTAGGCGGTTATCTAGCTGGAGCTATATTCTCGAGTCTGTTGCTGGCTTTGCTAATGGCAAATGCAGGCGGCCTATGGGACAACGCAAAGAAACTGATCGAATCAGGCGAGCTCGGCGGCAAGGGTTCGGACGCCCACAAAGCAGCTGTCGTTGGCGACACTGTTGGCGACCCATTCAAAGACACTGCTGGGCCTTCGCTCAACACGATGATCACAGTTATGTCTCTGATTGCTTCGCTGTTTGCCATGCTGATTGTGAACTACAACTTGCTTAAGCTGCTGGGAATTCAATAGGCTTGACTCAATCCTCTTTCTTCTTTCCGTTTGCAGCTTCCAGATTATTGTCTGTTCAGAAATCTAATCATCACGTAGTGCGCCCATAGAAGACGAATAGAACGACGCCAAAGATTATTCCTTGGTTTGCAAGGAACGCCAAAACTGACTGCTCTATTGATAGAGTTGAGTGAGTGGTTTGGACCTACAAGCAGAGCCAGAATATATTCACCAGACCGATATCTGTCGCGTCACTGGTCCTTGCGCCATTGAGAATGCGGTGCTTCCTGCGCCCCCGCCCTGGGCGTATTCATGTAAGCTTTTCCCTGAGATGCACGAACAACCGAAGGAATTAAATAGCTTGCCAAACAACCAGTGCATCTATTTATGTAGCACTAAACAGGAGGCGAGAAGAAAGTTTGAACAATAAGATGTTAGGTCAGCTCTTCGGTGGAATACTGGTTCTCATAGCCATATTGCTTGCTGTAGTGCAGCATTTCAACGTCTACAACCTGTATGGTGACGTAGGTTACAAATGGTCATTCTATGGCTTGGTCGGGGTCATAGGCATAGTCGGCGTCGTAATCGCCTCTTGGTCTTACATTAAGAAATAGACAGCGCATGATACCATCTCATTCATCCGTCTATCTTCATGCTTAATCGGTCAATTGACGTTCCACGCGAACAACATGTAGGGTTAAATATCTACAGAAGGCCGATGATCAAGGAACCTTCTGTGCTAACGAGCTCTCGCTTGTGCAGAGTATCAGAAGTGTGCAAACCATTTTATCCAATTGTCAACTAAGGAGTTCGTGTGACAGATTTGGCCGAGCTTGATAAATTCAGACGTTACCGTGAGCGCATGAATGAACGCATGCTCTCGGCAGGCAATCTCGGGATCAAGCGGTTTTTTGCGCTGGATAGTCGCGCATATGATAAGGGTGCTTTGGATGCAAAAACAAAAGAACTGCTTGGCCTTGTTGCGTCCACAGTGCTACGCTGCAATGATTGCATAGCGTACCATGTCATTCGCTGTATTCAAGAAGACGTCTCAGAGGCGGAGTTTCTTGAAGCCCTAAACATCGCGCTCATAGTAGGCGGCTCAATAACCATCCCGCACATACGTCGTGCAGTAGACACGTTTGATCAATGCAGGAAAAGACAGAAGAAAGGTCAGCCAGTAAAGCTCTAGGCTTTCTGAAACTGCAATGGGTAACTGACGATAAATGTAGCCAGACGGGCTCACATGTTCTAGATAACTTGCTCGTTAACATATCGGTAGGGCTTGAATCATTGTTTCTGCAGCCGATTGCTGGTCCTAATCCTCGTGTGATGAAAAGGCGTTTATCTAGTAAGAGCTATTACACAGGCAGTGCGCTTCATGAAGAAAGGCGTGGAAGAGCAGATAAGATCTGTTCTTGCGAAACACTCGTTTCCGCCTCTTGAAGTTGTCATTCCGATTCTTGAGAAGGCTGGACGGGGAGAGGAAGAACTAACAACTCAGTTATACGAATCGAACATGTCCTTGGTCAGCGAGCTGAGAGAGATCTTGAAGCTGAAAGATGGGAAAATGAGGAACTTGGCGAGAATGTTTGAAGTCTTGCTCAGCTGTTACGGACAGAGATTTGAACCTATCGAGTTGTCAGACATTCGGTTTTCCTTTAGCATATCAGATTGCCCTATGCTGCACGTGGGAAAAGACGTAAACGCAAGTGTAAGAGGTAAGTACTGCGATTTGGTGTGTTCAGCTGGAGCCAAGGCATTCACGAAAGCGATTCTCGGTCCTGACGGTACTTGCTCTTGGGACAAAGCGTTGATAAAGGGTGCCGGCAAGTGCCAAGTGATATTTGAAATGGGGAAAACCAAATGAAACGTCTTGGGAATAGGTTGCTCCTGATATTCGTTCTGTTCGCAAGCTTAGGGATGGTCTTCATTCTGGTTTGGGCAAGTGCCTTCTGGTCTATTAGTTATTCTGACCTTAGAACGGTCTTGACGACAACGACTGCAACATTTGGGAGTTTACTTGGAATAATCACTGCGGGTCTCATGTTTACCCATGGAAAATTCAGCGAGCTCGCAGGCGAGCTAAGTGAGAAGTCACCCAATTACCTCACGGAAGCATCATCGCTTGAAAAAGTGCAGCTCATTGGTACTCACCTTCTTGCTCTTCGGAAAGCATTCTCGCAGTTAGAGAAAGATGCCACGCTGCTGGAGGAAAAGACCCTTTACAGACGAATAACGGAGAATGCATCTTCAATATTCGTCGGTTTTGCAGTGCTTCTTAACCTGAGACTGCAGCAACGAGGATTGACTGACACTGGTTTTCTCGTTTCGGAAATGGACCCACAACTCTATGCAAGGTATAGGGAAGATAGAGAGAACGTCAGGAAAGATTGGCAGATACTTGCTACGATCAAACGAATATTGGATCTCTGGGAAGGGTCTTCTGTTTTCTCAACCAAGAAAACAGAGAGGCATTCGCTTCGATCAGATCTAAAGAGCTCTATCTCAATTTTAGAACTGAAGGAGAGGATTGACAAGAGTTCGAAGAGCATACGAGCTGAAGTTTCGAAGGCATTAGCTGACCTGACCCGCGAGATAGACAGAATAGGGGAACAGCTTCATGAAGACAGGGTGCCCCAACTGCTTTCACAGATGGAGCATTCAAGCACGATTCGCGGCAGATATTTCTACCTGGCGCTTGTATTCATTGCTACGCCACTTCTCATCAACCTTCTAGTCTTGCCACTGCTTTCTGAGTCAACAGCTCCAATCTTCAAACAGATGATTGCGGTTACAAGCTCGCTCAGCGTTATGGGGATAGTTTTCCTGCTTCTCTATGTCAACAAGATCCTCAGCGTGTAAGTGCCACTTTCACGACAATCAACGTTTCAACATACTTTTCCTCGCGTGCCAGGCACACGAATGTGTCCGCAATACTTCCTACTTAGACAACTAGCTGAACAGGCAATTGGAATTCGCTGCTGTCCTAATCTTGGGTGCACAGTGCAGCTTCACTGTATGTCATACTAGGAAAAACTGACAAGGTTCTACCGATAAGCGCCGAAAGCTATTGGCGATAAATACGACCCTGAGCCTCAGCTTTTGCGAAGTCAGCGTCTGCCACGGATGAACCGTCAATGTTTAGGACTTTCTCAAGAACGCGTTTTCTTTCTAGTTTAGGCTTGTTGGCGCCGGGAGTGGGACTCGAACCCGCGCGGACCTGAAAGGTCCACTGGCTCACTTGCTGGGAACAGATCCCCATGCAAAAGCGCACTCTCTTTTGCCTTTCAAGGATCTGGCGTTCTTGCCTATTATTCTGGCTCTTCGAGTTTTCTGAAGATCGTGCTGATGCCGCTTAGCCGTCGATCTTGACAGATCAGATTCATATGCAAGCTTCCTGATCGTCTTGGGCATTGTCTGTGTGAAGCAGTCATCGCCTCTTTGGCAGTATTCTGCGGGCACTTTGGCCCCGTATCAATATCACGCAGCAAATGCTTGAAAGCAACATTTTTTGTTTCATCAGGCAGCGGACCAATTCTCCCGTATATTGGATGCCTTGCATGGGCTTCAATCGCAAAACCATATCTCACTTGTCTTAACGCGTGTTTGACATGAGAGTTGTCTGCCATGCTCCAGCGCTTGGCAAAAGCAAACATGGACCTCATGGTCTTT
>CAZDNV010000079.1:0-8846 GCA_964506875.1 uncultured Candidatus Bathyarchaeia archaeon | reverse complement strand
GAGTTTCAGTCTAGCGATTGTTTCATCTATCTCGCTCGGTACATTGTAGACTTTGGGTGGTAGCCTCTTTGTTTTGGCCAAGTATTCAACGCTAAGGGCTTGATTAGCGAATGACATGTCCATGACTTCTGACGGATGGCCTTCTGCCGCGGCTAGGTTTACGAGTCTTCCTTCTGCTAAAAGGTACAATCGCCTACCATCTTTGAGTACATATTCTTCTAGGTTGGGCCTTATGGTTCTCTTAGAAGATGCCAAATCCTCAAGTTCTTTCGTGTTGATTTCAACGTTGAAGTGCCCGCTATTGGCAAGTATTGCACCGTCTTTCATCTTCTGCATATGCTCCCTGCGAATTACGCTTATGTCACCCGTGGCCGTCACAAATATATCTCCAATGCTTGCCGCTTCAGCGATAGGCAATACTCGGAACCCGCCCATGGCTGCCTCCAATGCTCGTAAGGGGCTGACTTCCGTCACGATAACATTCGCGCCCATTCCCTGCGCTCTCATTGCTATACCTTTGGCGCACCACCCGTAACCACATACCACAAAATTCTTGCCCGCGAATAGGATGTTTGTGGCTCTCAGTATCCCATCTAGCGTGCTTTGCCCGGTTCCGTATCGGTTGTCAAACAAGTATTTCGTATAGGCGTCATTCACTGCTATTATCGGGTATTTTAGTCCGCCGGTTTTCTCCATGGCTCTTAGTCTCAGGACACCCGTTGTTGTTTCTTCCGTTCCACCCTTAATATTAGGTAGGGCCTCCATCTTCTTGTTGTGGATCGTGCTGACGAGGTCTGCTCCATCGTCGAGGGTAATCGTGGGCTTACTATCTATTGTTCTCTCAACACACCAATAGTATTCAACTGTTGTCTGCTCTCGCCAAGCAAACACTTGTGTACCTCTTTCGACTAAAGCAGCTGCAACATCGTTCTGCGTAGACAATGGG
This sequence comes from uncultured Candidatus Bathyarchaeia archaeon, assembly GCA_964506875.1. Lineage (GTDB taxonomy): Archaea > Thermoproteota > Bathyarchaeia > Bathyarchaeales > Bathycorpusculaceae > CAZDNV01. The sequence continues at coordinate 7,900 of CAZDNV010000079.1, read as the reverse complement.
TTTGAACCGCACAGAGCGACCCTCGCACCACCTGCAAGGAAGGAATCGATAAGAACTGCAGTCTCCTTAGTCACGTGGAGACATGCACCAAGGGCCAAACCTTCGAGTGGTTTCTCCTCGCTAAATCTCTTCTTGATCTGGCTGAGAACAGGCATATGACTTGCTGCCCATTCAATCTGCAAGTTACCTTTTGCAGCAAGCGACGCGTCTTTTACCTTAGAATTTTCCATTCAAATCTCCCCTCTTTGATGCTCATCTACGGCTTTGCTATTTAACATTGGCGTTCAGCTTCTCCAAGAGATCCTGTTTGGCATCTTCAACTTCCTCCATGGTTCTCTCAACATCCATTGTCGTTAGTTCTCCGTTTTCCAGAAGAAGCTTTCCGTTCACGAGCACAGTGTCGACATCTGCAGCTTTTGCTGCGTAAACTAGGTGGCTCACTTCTTCGTAAAGGGGGTGGAGGTGCGGCTTATTGAATGAAACTATGGCTATATCTGCTTTCTTGCCAATCTCTATTGAACCTATTTCCCTTTCCCAAGAAAGTGCTCTTGCACCTCCTATAGTTGCCATTTCGAGGATCTGCTCTACAGGCATTAGCATTGGGTTTCTGTTAATGCCTTTATGTAGAATAGCCGTTGTTTTCATGAGTTCAAACATGTCTGCTGTGTTGTTTGAGCAAGGGCTGTCCGAACCAAGAGCCACCGTTATTCCTTTCCTGAGCATTTCTGCAACCGGGCTCACGCCAGACGCGAGTTTGAGGTTCGAGACAGGGTTATGTGACACTTTGACGTTCCTGCGTTTCATAATCGCTATGTCCTTGTCGGTTAGGGCTACACAGTGGGCTGCAACGACGTTCCCGTCCAACACTCCTAACGAGTCCAGATAGGCCAATACCCCGTTTCTCGCTTGGACGTTGAAGGCCTTTCGGATCTTCTCTGGTTCGTCGCTGGTTTCGGCAACATGGGTGTGCCAGATTATCGGTGCTCTTTCGGAACCATATTTGATGTTTAATGCTGTTTTGATTGATTTCAGTTCTTTGAGGTATTCAGGGTCGACGGTATAAGGTGCATGAGGATCTACACTTGTGCGAATCGTACCATTGATTTTGTCATGCCAATCCTTTGCCAGACTGTCCAGTATTCTCCTGTCCTCTTCCTTTCTCCACGAAAAGCATACGTGGCCTATCACGCCTCTTATACCTACGTCTGCGAATGCCTTTGCTTCGTTTTCTTCAGGCGAGTAATGGTACATTGTGTTAACCGTCGTTGTTCCACTCATTATGGATTCCATGGCCGTTAATGTGGCTCCAACATAAATGTGATGAGCTGTCATGTGTTTCTCTATGGGCCATATCCAGTCTTCCAGCCATCGTTGAAGAGGCAGATCGTCCGCGTATCCTCTAAGTAAGCTCATAGCAGCGTGTTGGTGTGTGTTCACAAGACCCGGAATGATCACCTTGCCTTTCGCGTTTATCTTTTCGTAGCCTTTACCATACTTGATCTTCAATTCATTGGTTTTGCCTAAGTCGACTATGCTGTCCCCTTCTGTGGCAACTGCCCCTTCAAGAATGGTTCTTCTGTTTTGCATCGTCACAATGGTTGCGTTATGGATGAGAAAATTCATAATAGGTCTCTTTTGTGTTATGTAAACGTGGCTGAAGTCTACCTCTCAAAACTTAAAAGCTTTCCATTCGTTAACTTGATCGCGTGGCGGGCCTGTTGGACGGTCTAGATAACGTCATTTGGGTTTTGCCTATCCTTGCCGTCTTTGACATTGCGTCCACTCTGTACGTGGATAGCCTAGGCTACCACCTCATTCAATATGAAGGCGGCTTCTTTGCCAGGTTTTTTGTTCATGCAGGTTTGACTTATGTTTATGCTGTTATCTACTTGTTGATGATGGTTGGTTTTGCATACGCATTATGGTATATAAAGAACAGGCTGCTATCTCCTTCTATCTTGTATGACAAGGTCTTTTTCGTGATTCTGGTCGGCGCCACATGTTGCATGTATACGACGTTGACCGCGACTTTTATCGGGAACCTTTTTCTGCCGTACACTTTCTATCGCGGCAACATGCTTTCGCTGAACGCTATCGTATACTTGGGTACGATTCTAGGCCTTGCCTTTTATTTGTGGAGTGACATTGCAGACTGGTTAACGACTCAAGGTGAGCTAATTGAGTAAGAGCATTGCCTTAAAAATCTCCAAGGATGTGCTTCGCAAATATCTTTCTTCTCTGTTTGCTGGAGATGTGGAAGTCTGTGGTGTCTGGAAGCTTGGCGGACAGAAATTAGCTGCATCCGATGACTTGAAGGGTTTTGGCTACGGTTTTCCTTATGTTATTGAGTTCAAAGCCAATGGAGCGATCAAGCGTGTTGTCCTAGAGACTATGCGCTCTGAAGGCTTTGGACATGACAACTTCGCTGATCGTGCCCAAACTCTACTCTGGCAACACTCTGTTTTCAATAAGCTGCCTAAGCATGTGCACTCTGTGGATGTGGGGGCATTCGCTGCAGGTAACGACTGCCTAGCTTCATTAGGCAAATGCAAGGAGTTCTTTATTCTGACTGAGTTTGTGGATGGCAGACTATACCACATGGATTTGGATCGTATTAGAGAAGCTGGGCAGCTGCAAAAGCTGGATGAGCAACGTTGCTTGGCTTTGTCTGACTATATTGCAAGAATTCACAAGATTAAGCGGGAAGCACCATGGCTATATATCAGGCGAACTAGGGAGCTTGTTGGGCACGGCGAATGCATTATGGGCTTGCTGGACAGCTATCCGCCTGAACTCAGGATTTCAAGCGAAGCCTATTTGATCGGTGTCGAACAGGATAGCATTGCGTGGCGTTGGCGCCTGAAAAAGAAGACTCATAGGCTTAGCCAAGTGCACGGTGACTTTCACCCTTGGAATGTGCTGTTTCGTGAAGGCACGGACTTCACTGTTCTGGATCGTAGCAGGGGTGAATGGGGAGAACCTGCCGACGACGTTGCTGCAATGTCGATCAACTACTTGTTCTACTCATTGCAGAAATATGGCGAGTTTGCTGGCGTCTTTGAACGTCTGTTCAAGCTTTTCTGGAACAATTATCTGGACAAGACAAGGGACAGAGAGATTCTGGACGTTATACAACCATTCTACGCATGGCGTGGCTTGGTTGTAGCTTCGCCGATTTGGTACCCTAGCCTCAAGGAAGACGTTCGAGTCAAGCTACTGAACTTCGTAAGAAATGTCTTAGCCAGTGAAACGTTCGATTTGGAACGGCCCAACTCCTACTTCGGCAGACCTAAAGGTGGTCATAGTCAAAAGATAAATAGGGTTCATGCCTAAACGCTGCACGAGTGTGGCTTAGTTTGGACGTCAAATCCATAGAAGATCTGAAAACCGTGTTGAGAGAGACAGGATACTCTGAAGATGCCGTCGAAGAGATTCTGAAATGGTACAAAGAGAGCAAGTCTCAGGCAAACGCATGAGACTCTGCTTGGAGCCTGACTGCAAGCAGCAGGCTGGCAAGGTTTCAGAAGGCACTCATGAAGTAGACCTTCGTTCTCAAGCGTATGGCCTCTTCCGGTCAGTGTTGAATATAGGCTCACGCCTTTCTGTGATCGAAATGACATATACTAGATGAGAAAGGCTAATTGACTCGGCATATGTTGCACAATGATGATGCTCGGGGCTCGCATTCCATGACCCGTCGACATGGCTGGTGTGTTTGGATAACAGGTCTACCAGGCAGTGGGAAATCTGTCGTTGCTGAAGAATTTCTTAGACTCCTCAAAGAAAGCAGCCTGGATGCTCAACTTCTATCTTCAGATGCCTTGCGCAAGACCTTGACTCCTAAGCCAAGCTATTCACTTGAAGAACGCGATATAGTCTATGCCACGCTCATTTACATCGCCAAGCTGCTAACCCAAAATGGCGTAAACGTTGTAATAGATGCTACTGGCAACTTGAGACGGTATCGAGATGATGCTAGGAGAGAGATCAAGCGTTTCATGGAGGCGTATTTGGCGTGTCCTTTGGACCTGTGCAAGAAACGTGAGGCTGAGAGAAGAGGAACCCACGAAGCCCCTAAGTATATCTACTCTCGAGCTTTGGAAGGGGAAGCGCCGACAGTGCCTGGCGTCGGGCAACCCTATGAACCGCCACAAAACCCAGAAGTGACAATCAGCACGGCAAGAACCAAACCACGTGAATGCGCACAAAGAATGTTTCAAGTATTTCGCGATCTCTGCCTTTAAGCTCATGCGATAGCTTCCCACCATACCTGAAGACAGCATTTGCCTGCTCTTCAGTGATTCGTTCTGAGAGCAGGAGACACTTGGTGAGCTCAGAGATCTTCGCCAAAGCGTGAACCTTGTAACCCGCCTTTGCAAGAGTCTCTATACCTCCCTCTTCCCTGTCAACAACGACGACCAAATGCTTGACCGTGGCTCCAAGATCCTCCAGCAGTCTTATGCCCTCAAATTTGGACAACCCTTCGCTTATGACGTCGTCAAAGAACAATATGTGCTCACCTCTAGCGATTTCTGCTCCAGCGGTTCTTGCTGTTGCGCCATACTTTTTCTCTTTTTTTCTAACCACAACACATGGCAAGTTGACCAACTGAGCTACAGTGGGCAAGATCAATGCGCCCTTCAACTCAAACGAGGCCAGCTTATCCACCTTCTCAGAAGCCGTAATGATCCTGATTTCATCTGCTGCAACGTTGGCAACATCCAGCAAGTGCTTTGAGGAAAAGAGCAAACCTACTAGATCAACGCAGTATGGGCTCAGTGCCCCCCAGATTTCATCCTAAAGCTACCAAATCAGACAACCCAGCCGCGAAAGGCGTCACCGATATGAGACACAATGCTTGCCATTTCAAATCCCAGAATTGACTATGCTACTCTGGATTTAACGCTTGCCGAAGCGATGGAATTTCAACTATGTCGCGGGCCAAACGTCACTTGTACCGGCTTCAGCAATTCAAAGAAGGAACTGGGCTGTTCCTCTGCAAGTACGCCCTTCAGAGACGTTGAGACCAAAATGTTAATAACTCAATGATATCATTCCTAGAAGACGCGAAGCGGAAATACTATGGGACATAGGAAAACACACGCCCCCAGACATGGTTCGCTTGCCTATCTGCCTAGGAAACGTGCTAAGCGCTTAATGGGAAGAATACGTTTTTGGCCTAGGATAAACGCTGACACCCCTCAACTTCTGGGCTTCACGGGCTACAAAGCTGGTATGACCCACATATTCAAGATTGAAGATAGAAAACGTTCACCAAGCTTTGGAAAAGAAGTAATGAGTCCAGCAACAATCTTGGAAACACCCCCAATAGTCATCTGCGCCATAAGAGCCTACACAAAGAATCTCTATGGCTTGCAGACTCTATGCGAAGCTTGGATGAAAGATCCACCTGCTGAACTGGAAAGAATACTTGTGCTCCCGGAAAGCTTCAAGCTAGAAGAAGGACTCAAGAAGATAGAAGAAAGGCTGACAGACGTGACAAGAATCCGCGTTATTGCTACTACACAGCCAAGACAGACCAGCGTTCCAAAGAAGAAGCCTGACATTTCAGAGATTGAAGTAGGCGGAGGCACGATCCAGCAGCAATTCGAATACGCGAAGGCTCTGATTGGGAAAACGATCACTCCTGCGGAGTTTTTCAAAGATGGTCAATACATAGATGTGGTTGGTATTTCAACCGGAAAGGGTTTTCAGGGGCCCGTAAAGAGATATGGAGTAACCATACTCCAAGCCAAGGGCAGGAAAACGAAGAGGGGCGTAGCAACTCTGGGACCATGGAACCCTCATCACGTCATGTATAGTGTGCCTAGAGCTGGGCAAATGGGCTTCCATCAAAGGACCGAGTACAACAAGCGCATCCTCAAGATAGGTTCTGATGGAAAGGAAGTTACACCGAAAGGTGGCTTCTTGAGATACGGCGTGGTCGCTGGCCCATACATGCTACTTGAAGGAAGCATTGTGGGTACAGAGAAGAGACCCATAAAGCTACGTTATCCAGCGCGACCGCCAATAAACGTCGCTGAGGAACCTCCTCAAGTCACCCAGATATCCCTTGAGTCTCCGCAGGGATAGCAATAGGTGAGGCTATTGGCCAAGAAGACTACCAAGATTTTCAATCTTGAGGGAAAGCCTATAGGGAAAACCGAACTACCCCTAGTTTTCGGGTCACCTCTGAGGCCTGATGTCATCAAACGCGCTGTTCTCGCGATTCAGTCTAGCAGATTTCAACCGCAGGGGAGGAATCCGATGGCTGGGAAGCGAACGACAGCAGAATCTCGAGGGACAGGTAGTGGCCAAGCGAGGATTCCCAGAAAAAAGGGGCAAACGGGAAGGGCAGCTTTCGCACCTGGGACTGTAGGAGGCAGGGCGGGGCACCCACCGACTTCTGAGAAGAGAATTGTCAAGCGGATATCAAAGAAGGAGAAGAAACTCGCCTTGCGCTCTGCTATAGCAGCCACGGCAGTCAAGGAGCTCATATCAGCGAGAGGACACTCGATCGAGGACGTGCCTGAAATCCCGCTTGTAGTCGTGGATGAATTCGAAAGACTAAGAAAGACCAAGGATGTTGAAGAAACCCTCATCCGTCTAGGAGTGTTGTCAGATATCTACCGGGTAAAGGTAAGCAGGAAGGTTCGCGCCGGCAAGGGCAAGAGACGAGGAAGAAAAATGCGTCAGGCCGTAGGGCCGCTTCTAGTCGTAGCTGATGATGCGGGAATCGGAGAAGCCGCCAAGAACATTCCAGGGGTCGACGTTACAACCGTGAGCAATCTAAACGCTGAACTGCTTGCACCTGGCACGCATCCTGGGCGACTTACGATCTGGACAAATAGCGCTATTGGGAAACTGAATGAGCTTTACAGCGAAGGAGGAACGGCGTAATATGGATCCTTATGAGGTAATACTCTGTCCGTTGATGACTGAGGCCGCGAGCCTTATGATTGAGAAAGAGAACAAGCTCGTGTTTGTCGTTAGTCTGAAGGCAAGCAAAGCTGATATCAAGAGAGCGGTCGAAGAGCTCTACGAAGTCAAAGTTGGAGATGTCAATACGCAGATTACCCCGCAGGGGGAGAAGAAGGCATTTGTCAAGCTCCAACCGGAATATAAGGCAACTGATGTTGCAATCAAGCTTGGAATACTATAAGACTTATGGAGGACTGACGGTGGGAAAAAGGATTCGTGTTCAAAGGCGAGGGCGTGGTGGATCAACGTTCAGAGCTTCAACTCACAAGAGGGTGGCTCCTGCGAAGTATCCTTTCACAACGAAGACAAAGGAGCATTATGGCACTGTGCTTGGAGGTATCATCAGAAAGCTTGTTCACGAACCTGGAAGAGGAACTCCGCTTGCCTTGATAGAGTTTGAAACAGGCGAAGAGTGCTACACAGTTGTCCCAGAGGGTGTTCATTCAGGTCAGCAGATTCAGATAGGTGGGAAGTCTGCCATCGAAGTCGGCAACATACTGCCGATGGGAAAGATTCCTGAAGGAACCATGATATGCAACATTGAGCTTCGTCCCGGAGATGGAGGCAAAATCACCAAATCTTCAGGTACCTATGCGACGGTTGTAACGCATACTCCGCAAGGCACTATCATTAAGCTTCCATCAGGAAAGACTAGGTACGTAGATGATCATTGTAGGGCTACAGTTGGCATCGTTGCCGGCGCTGGTAGACCCGATAAGCCCTTCTTGAAGGCTGGACAGAAATTTCATCTTATGAGGGCCAAGGGGCGCAAATACCCGAGAACTCGCGGTAGGGCAATGGTCGCTGCAGTACACCCCTATGGCAGTAGCAAGAGAAGTGCCAGAAAAGGGACGACAACTTCGCACGGCGCACCGCCAGGGCAGAAGGTTGGCTTGATCGCGGCTAGAGGTGCTGGACG
>CAZDNV010000078.1:0-8873 GCA_964506875.1 uncultured Candidatus Bathyarchaeia archaeon | reverse complement strand
AGGGAACCCGTGACACTTGTGTCACTCGCAACGGACCCGTTCCTAGGCTCCTTCGCCTGAACGAGACCTCCTTCTGGCTCGGTTCCAGCGTGAGCCTTCTCCGTGTCATATGCAGGCGCGGTCTTGTATCTGACGTAGCGCCAGGCGTGCACTCTTCTGCCGCCTTCGATTCGCTTCTGGATGGGTCTTGCTGACGGCAAGAACTGGGCGAGCTTCTGGCTGAAGACGTTCTTGGGCAGTGACTTGAGCTTGTTGGCGTTGCAGTAGTCGACGTAGGCGTTGTATAGGTCGTCTTTCAGGATTATGGCCTCGTAGCTTTCGTCGGCTTCCAAGGAGGCTTCTATGAATGCTTGGGCTGGGTTGCTGGCTTTCACGTACTGCTCTCGCAGCGCTTGGAAGGTGGTGCTGTTGCTGAACTCGCCTTTCTCTAGAAGCCTGGCCAAGCCCTTCAATGCCCAGTTCAAGAGCCCGCTGAACTCAATGGGGATGGCTATTTTGTCGAGTATAGCTGGATCGCACTTGTCTCCGGTGAACGTGTTCGGGCAGGTGATGATGATCCATCGGCGGAAGAACGCGTTTGTGTGATCTGCCGTTTCGGGCACCGTGTTGCAGCTGAATATTAGCTTCGCATGGTTTTTGAAGCTGAAGATGGACTTGAATTTCTCTTCAGCCATAAGCGTGTCGTTTCCCACAAGCATCTTGAACGTGCCTGTCCGCGTCAGCGGCTTGTCAGGAATGTCCGCGCACAGGTTGGCGAGCTTGCCGAAAAGAGAGGCTGCTGCGAAGCGGTTTTCGCAGAGTGCTTGGAGCGAGACGTTGCTGACGTTGTCTGAGCCTAGAAACCGTTTGAACAGTTCTTGCATTGTGCTTTTGCCGTTTGCGCCATCACCAACCAGCAGCACAGCCTTGTGGATCGGGTACCTCTGCAGTAGACAGTAACCAAGGATTTCCTGTATTATTGGTAGCTGGTCTTTGCCTACGATCTGTTCCAAGAATGTGAGTGTCTTTGGACATTCCGCGGTGGGATTGTAGGTTGTGGGAAGCTGGATGGTTATGAACTCGTCTGGCGTGAAGTCTGTTAGCATGCCTGTTTCAACGTTTAGGAGGCCGTTGAGTAATGCGATTTTGTTCGTCGGGTTTTCTGGCCGATCAAAGAATGTTTGGCCCTGAATAAAGAATTCTACGTCTTGATAGTGTCTTTTGCGAACGTCATCGCCCAGAAGCAGAGTCATTTCCTGCTGGATGGTGGTTTCGCCAGTTAGCGTGTAGATGCCAGCATTCGTGTTGTAGACGAATATGGCTTTGCTGTCACGGCTCGTCTTGAAAGGGTGTTGGGCCATGAGGTACTTTGCGAACACTACAGGCTGGAATCTTCCGTCGCGCCCGAAGAATCCACCGTCTTTCTCGCTGCCCAAATCGCTCCGAGGCTTGTACCCGTATTTTTCTTTGGCGATCTGCAGAACTCTCTTGTAGGTTTCGCCTCTCAAGGCGCCTGGCAATGCGTCTTGACATTGGATTATGCCCTCTTGCACCGCAATCCACGATAGTGGTCCGCCGCCTGTCTCGTGCCTGAAGCAGTACCACACGTTCTTGTCTGGGTTCACGCAGAAGTTCTGGCCTGTTGCGCTGCCATGCAAGGGGTGTGGACCTTGATACTCGTCTCCCCTGTTCCTCAGCTCTTGCATTGGCGCGACGTCGAAGATGTTAATGCCTGATTCCTTGTGCTCTTGCTCCGCCCGTGAAAAGTGCTTTTCCACTCCAGCCCAACGCAGCAAAGAGCCAAACGCTTCTTCAAGCTTGGCTTTGCTTATCCAAGCAATCGGCGACGCATTTTGCAGTCTGTATTGGTTGCCGTTTGGATGCTTGGAGCCTGGTCCTACGACGTATTTGCGTTTGACCTGGATGTGCCCGAGGTTCTTGCCGTTCTGTTCGAGAATGCCGTTGTCACAAGCGTCAGAACGATAGTAAAGATGCAGTCCGCCTCTCCCAGTTTCAACGGTTAGAGTCTCTGGCAGGTCTGGCTTAATCTGTGGGTCATCAAGGTCTATGATGATTATTCCTTGTCCGGCTACTGCGCCGTAGTTGCCGCCTTCGTCAAGCCAAGGTGTGAGCTGTTCAAGCGAAAGGAGGTTGTCCGGCCAGTCCTTGTCTATGGCGTTCTTTTCGTTCTTGGCGACTTTGATGAATCGAGGTCCATAAGGCTCCATTAGATCCTTGAAGACGGGTGGAACGATCGTTGAGCTAGGACTACGACTGTCTCTTGTTTCTCCAGTTGAGCTTAGTATGCTAGCGTCTTCAGCAACAACATTATCAGAGACACTGAATAAGGGTGGCTGTAGATTCAGCTGGGTAGCGTTGAGTTGCCCGAGCTTGCTGTTGTGTTTGCCAGGGGAAACTGCATTCATTCTCGTGGTTCTCTCTTATGATTGGATGAATCGTGTAGGATTGGAGTAACCTTGAGGGATCCGTTTACTTCTATTTCCACGGCTTCTATTGGTCCGTGTTTTTCTTCGAGCAGTTGAACCCATGACTTGGGCAGGAACACGGCTAGCCCGGTTCCCACCTTGCAGATCTTTCGTCTAATCGGCAACTTTATCATCATATTCTAATGCGATTTGAATGGGATAAAAATCAGTAAGAAACTATCTAGTCAACTAGCTAGCTACAAATTTATGCTGATTTGACGGAGCCTTTGTTCTCAACCAGTGAGAAAGCATTGACAAAATCGAGCGCACGGTCAGTTCGAGAAAGCCGATTAGGGAAGGGGAGTAAGCAGGGTTGTCGTATAGTCAAGAGCTGTCACGCCAACTAGCTCTGTCAGAGCTTGGAGGGTTTGCCACCGAAGCGGCAGTAGCTTGGCCCCGCGCTATGACGTCTTCTGGGCAACAGCCCTAGCCCTGTATGCAAGTGTAGAGATGGCGCCTGAGCTGCGGTGTTGTTAGCAAGTTGATATACCATCGTATATGCTATTGTGCATACCGTTGTGCAAAACCAAGTCGAGGTCTAATCGTTTTGATCCCCTATCCCCCTACCGTTTTTCTGCAAGGAAGGCTAGAGATCTGAACAGGGGTTGCGCACTTGACTAGAGTTTGCGGGTTTCTGATGCAGGCGAAGGCTTCGCCTGTTCTGGCAAGTCAAGAGCTGAGAAAAAGAGCCAGGCTTATTGGTTTTCTTGTTCGCTGAAGTGTCGTGCTACTGTGAAGATGTCGTCTACGCCGATGTATCCGTCGCCGTTCAAGTCGTAGATGCGGGAGTAGTCTGGTTCGCCTGTTTTTCTGCCGAAGTGTGAAGCAACCAGGAGGATGTCGTCTCTTCCGACACTACCATCACCGTCTACGTCGCCGAGAATGCTTCCAAAAGGTATCATCAGCGGATAATTGTCAGTGTTGTTTGCATTGATTTCGTAGGGAGCGTCGCCTATACCATCAGCATTTGCATCCGTGCCATTGTAGTCGCTCCAGGAGTTCCCCCCAGAAGGATAACCGTCATCCCATATGCTTACTGAGCCAGTAGAATCGACTTGCTTGGTGTTGTTGACGAAGCTGTTATGGTAGATTGCAGTATTGGAATAACGAAGCATGATGCCATAGTTGTTGTTTGTTATGTTGTTTCCGATTACGCTGCTGTTAGAGGAAATATCTAGCCAGATGCCAAACTCGTTGTTTGCTACAGTGTTTCCGCTCACGCTGTTATTGGAAGAAGAACCAAGCTCGATGCCAGCCCCGTTGATGACATCACCGTTGTTTGCTACAGTGTTTCCTACTATGCTGCTGTCAGAAGAGGAACTGAGATAGACGCCATACCCGTTGTTTGCTGTTATGTTGTTTCCACTTACGCTGATGTTAGAAGAAGAAACGAGCATGATGCCATCCCAGTTGTTTGCTACAGTGTTTCCGCTCACGCTAATGCCAAAAGAGGAATCGAGCCAAACGCCCTCCCAGAATGCCGTGATTTTCACGCTTTTGACTGTTACGTTGCTTCTTCCCGTCAACTCTATTCCCGTAGAGCCAAAAGTTCTTGCGCCTTGCAGTGTGTAGCCTGCTCCGTCTATTGTGATGTTGTCTCTTTGTATGATGATTGCGCTGTAAGGATATTGAATGTTTCCCGTGATGTCGTCTGTTATCGTGTAAGTGACGTTGTCAACGGTGGTGATCGGCGCTGCTGGCGGTTGTACGCTTCCGTCAGCCTGAATGTAGATGGTTTCGCTCCAAACGTAATCGGACTTGGCAGGTTGAACGTTAAACGCCATCGTCAACGTGCCTGTTAATAATAGTGTGAGAATCAGTGCTGAAACTGTCTTCTTGTTCATAAGCAGTGTTCTCCCTTCTCATACACAATCACGTATTGGACTTCAATCGATTTAGGTTTTGTGGAAACGTCTTCTAGAGCATCGTAGCCAATCCTCTTGGCATAGAAAAGCATCATTTGCAACACGACATTCAAGAGGTGAGAGCAAACATGCTTTGTGTGCTAGATGGTATTTGTGAGGGCCAAGCGGATGCTTGCATCATTCTACTAGGAGAGCGCGCTCTCTCTCCAGGGCCTAATCTTATCGCTAATTCTTTCACCTTACCCTTACTCATTTTATCAACCCCGCTTCTTGGTGGGCGCTACATATCGCAATACTTTTTATTCAGACTACTCTAAGTCGTCTCTTAGAGACGTTGGTCGGATATGCAGCACCTTGAAAATGGAGAGGATGTCATCTACCGAGTCTCTGGCAACTTGAATATCGAAAGAATCGTTCACGTGGAAGGAACATGGTACATAACAAACAGAAGGCTAATTCATTGGAACAATGTTTCATCTGGATCCGGAATCAACTGGAAGAAGACCATAGTGAGAGGGGCCTTGTTTGGTGGACTAGGAGGAGCGACTGGTGTCGAGACCACAGAACCTGGAATATTTGATGTTCGCCTAGAAAAACTGGTGAGCATAGATTCTGTCACTGGTCAACCTAACGTGTTGAAAGCAGTTTTTCGCAACGATGGAAACACAGGAACTTTTCTGATTGAAGTGGCTGAAGCGTCGCAGTTCAAGAATGAAGCTGATAATGCAAGAAGACGCTTTGAGGAATACAAGCGTGAATCCCAAAGAAAAAAGCTCGAGATGAACGAGCTCATGTTGGCAGACAAGACGATACAAAGGCTTTCTTCAGAAATTGAGGCCTTGGAAGAGGAATTGAGAAAGCTAGAGGACAAGACCAAGGATATAGATTTGGCCTATGCCATGGGAAGGATCAGCAAAGACGAGTATCTTGAACAAATAAAAAAGGAGAATTCAACTGTTGAAATAGACGTGATGAGATCTAGACTGGGAGCGAAGAAAAAGGAATTAGAGAAAAACAAGAGAAAATACTCAGAATAATATGATCCCGCAAAAGCATTCTTTTCCAACTTGCACTCCGTTAGCCATGGGCTTGGTTGTACGCGAGCGCGGAAGTATCTTAACCATCTGCTATCTGCAATCAGTTTCGTTCGATCCACGATTCAGAATTCTATTAACAACTGGTCGAATTTCGGGTTTTTACGCATAGACTTGAAAACGCCGTTTTCGTCTATCCACGACTCATATTGCTCAGAGGATGTATACACCGACTTGAACCTACCATCTGGATACCTTTCAATTCTGACTTCTATGTCGGGACCACAAATCGATTTGGGTCTGCCATCAGGGTGTCTCTCGACTTTTGCGTTCATAGCTAGAAATACTTGACCTCGCACTTATAATCCTTCAGACACGACAAACATCCTGTTTCGAACCTCTGCTAGCACGCGCCTCAAACATGGACCGAGAAACTTACCGACAACAGAAAAGAGGGGGTTCTGCGCGTGACGTCACCACTGGTCGGAGGTCCAACTCCCATCCCCGGCCTGATTGCTTGTCCTTCATTTGGGCTCGTATACAAAAGCATCAACGAAACACACAAAAAAAGGAGAAAGGGACTAAGTGTGAGAGCTTTTGCGATTTGTTTTCTTTGCTAAGATAACAGCAATGATGGAGAGAACCATGAAAAGTGGCAGAATGACATGTGGAAATTCTGGGATGGCCCACGTACCGATTATTTGTACCGTGTTGGTGCTGCAGGTGTAGGGAATGTGGATAAACGTATGCGTGCCGTTCCCAGTTATGCTGCATAATGTGGTCCATTCAGTACTGTTGAGCAGCATTTTCCAGGGTTCGCCTCGAAGAAGGTCTTTAGGAACTGTGACATTGCAATAACCAGCCTTGCCCGTGGGTCCTGTTACGTTGAAGCTTATCTGCTTTAGCGACTCGTTGAAATCGAAATTCGATATTGTAGAGTTGCTCGTCACGGTAACGTTGAACGCGTATCCATCGTGGGCGGTGAAAACGGCTGGCCACATGTTGGTCGCCGTCATCCGCCATAGAATCGACATGTTCATGTAATAGTAAGTCTGGTTTTCCGTGTAAGACATTCCATAAGAGACGACCTCTTCACACGTGATCCCGGTCTTCTTGTCCCAGTAGAAACTCATGTTCAAAGAACCATACGTGACGTTTCCATATATTATTGGATATGTAATGTCTACATAATTCACTTCTCTGTTTGCGCCCGCGTAGCTCCGCGTGACAGTGCCATTTATTGAAACCTCAAACGAAATTTCAGGTCCAAAAGTGAAATTTGCTGGAATAGGGTCGCCAGGATCGAGATCTGAAGGAATTATGCTAGCGCTAAGGTTTCCTTCACCTGTCGCTATATCTCCCCACATTACATCCGTCTGTTCTGTCCCATTCTTATAGATGGCTGTTCCTCGAGCCGTGGCATTGCTGTTATGAATATCCAGAATCTCCATATCAAACCAGGACATATTCATCTCAGCAGGTGGCTCTTCATATCCAGGCCAGTTTGACGCCCACTCGAAAGAAATATCACCATACCCAGCCCAGTCACCAGTTCTAACACCTACGGCTGTTTCCGGAATACCTGTGCCGACGATAGCTCTTATCATGAAATCGCCGTACGCCTCCTGTTTCCAAACGGCTCCGATCACATACCAGCTTCGGTTAGACGGGCTGGTTCTGTCCTCTCCGAGATCCGGGTTATAATCAATGGTCCACTCCATTCCAATATAGAAATCTTCGTTTTCATTTACACTTAGGTTGTGTGAAGACAGGTCAACGTCGAACCAGCCTTCAGAAGTTGGTGTTACGTTAAACGGAGCGATCAAGTCGTTACGTCCATGATCCATGATGTGGACCTTAAATGTGTTTGACTGGTACGAAGAAACGTCATGCAGGTAATAGCGAGCTGTGAGGAGTCTACCCGAAAAGAGCGTCGTAAATCTCACCGCAGCTATATATCCTGCCTCTTTTGAGTAAGAGTATTGGGGGTTTCCATGATCGTAAGCGTACTCTAATTCCCTTGTGCTTCCCACGGCTCTTAGAGTACCGTTGCCCAAAACAGTCACCATAGCGGATACTGCATTTTCATCCGAGACTGTGACCCCGCCGGTTGTTTCCCATCGAACAAACATGTAGCCGCCGCTATACGTAACCGTGTAACTACCGTTGACGACATCAATATCAGTTGGAAGCGAGAACGTGTAATCTGCGAATGTTATAAGCCCTAAATTGGCTGTGACCCCCGTGTCTTGAACAGATTCAAGGTGAACTACAAAAACGGGTTCCGTAGAATATTCAACTTCTAATTTTGGTCTATTGGCTCCCTCCCTTGATTGGAAAACTGCGTACCCATCTCCTGTTTTACTCTTAAACTTTAGCACTTCTGTTAGGGTCCCCGATGGTAACGCCGTCCTCACGTCTTCGGTTGCCTCCCATGATTTATACACTTTTACAGTGTATACTGCGCCGAACGACCATGTGTCTGTAGGTTCGGGATTAAAACTCGGCTTGTTGTTCCATGTAATTCCAAGTTCCGGCCAAGAAATATCTGAACAATAGTATGCGCCAATAGAGTCGGCTGGATACCAGTATATGTCTCCGCCCGTTGACGAAAGATAGAGCTTCAGTTTAGCCGAGATTATGTTGGCGTCGGAAGGTATGCTGGACAAGTCAAACATAACGCATGTGAAGTCTTGTTCTGAGATGGCACTAACATACAAAGAATCTATGTTACCATAGTTTGTGTCTGGATTGGAAGAGTTTACATAAGCATCTACCATCGAATATATCGTTGTGGTCGTAGAGCCGATGGCAGGATTTGCTGTAACATTGGAGGGTGAGAGAAATTTTGGCAATGAGATTAAGAATAGACTGACCAGAAGCAAAGATTTCTTTCCTTCCAATTTCCTCACAGCTTTCTGTGTTGGAATGTTTCCTTCTTATGTTTTTCTATACGGTGCCAGTTTGACAACACGCTTAAAAGCGCGTGTGAACAAGCTGCCTATTTCTGCGGCTTTCCTTATTCTTCGCAGTTCCCCGAGAACCTGCTAGTTCTCCATTGATATCAACATCTATGCTCACCCCAAGTTGAGGACAACTCTCCACGCACACCATAACCACATAATGGCAAAGAACCAGAGCCAGAAACCCAGTTTTTTCACCAACCGCAGAAGACACAAGAAAGCTTTTGCACCCGACCTTTGATTATCCTTGTAACCTGGTAAGACTTGGTCACATCATTCCTCAGATTAAAAAAGGGGATTGTGCGGGCGACATCCCTTTCCGAACGCAAGTACCTCACCCGGTCCTATGAGAAGGTCGCATCTTAGTTTATCCTGACAAGAGCGAGGTTGAATCAAGAGTTGCTTCAGCAGCATTACAAGAAGGAATGAGCCCATGCCGGCGCCCGCAATCACTTCTTACCTTGTTCCTTTGCGGGCTCATATTTTGCATTATGAAATAATGGGCTAGAAATTATTAGATCCGCTGTGGCCCTGTTACAAGCAGTC
>CAZDNV010000077.1:0-8914 GCA_964506875.1 uncultured Candidatus Bathyarchaeia archaeon | reverse complement strand
TATCACCACAGAGGCGCTAACCAAGCTATGCGACAACCCCTTTCATTCTGACTAAAGGAGCCACGATTATCAAGATCTAGGTCAATGATGGACTGACCATTTGAACTGAGCTCTTCATGGTTGCGGTCATCCGTGTCACTTGCCTCTTGCCATTTTTCTCTCACTTTTTCGACATCAGCTAGCGCGCGATTTGAGGTTTTTCTGCGGATCTTGTTTTGTCTGGAATGCAGTTATGACAGCCACGGCGACCAAGATTGTCGCTGCTGCTACGAAGCTCCTCAGGGTGATTTGCTCGCTTCTAAGTGCCCATCCTAGAAACATCGCCACAATGGGATTTACGTAGGCATACGTTGAGGCCTGGGACGGAGACACATTTCTCAAAAGCCAAATGTAGGAAGTGAAACCCAGAAGTGAGCCGAAAACAATGAGGTAAACCCAGGAAACTGCGGAGCGAGTAGAGACTAGATCCAATCTGAGGTGAGTCCATTCGCCTAGAATCAAGCTCGCCAAGAATAGCAATGCTCCTCCCGCAAGCATCTCCATGCCTATGCCCAGAAGGGGTGAAGAAGAGAGCTTCGCGGAACGTGAGTAAAGTGAACCGTTTGCCCACAAGAAGGCTCCGAAAACAAGGATCGCTGCCCCGGCGGCATCGACGCTGCTCGCTCCCAGACCTTCTATGCCACCTGCTAGTAAGATGACTCCCAGAAAACCCAAAGCCAGGCCTGCAGCAACCTTGGCGTTGGGTCTGGATCGGTTCCACAGATAGTTTGAAATGGCCATCCACAGGGGAACGGTTCCAACCAAAAGAGAAGTCAGGCCTGAAGGTACCCACCGTTCTGCCCATATGACAGCTCCGTGCCCTCCTAGTAGCATCAGGCTGCCGATCACGAACGTCTTCCCCCAATCCGATTTGGTCTCACGGGATGCACCGCGGAGCCTAGTCCAAACATACAAGACAGAGCCGGCAATGAGAAACCGCGTGCCGGCCATGAAGAAGGGTGGCAAGGACTCTTCTACAAAGCTAATGGCCAGATAGGTCGAACCCCAAATAAGATAGACTGCCGCAAATGCCGCTACCACTTTTGGGCGCATCTTTTCACTGGCTACAATCGGCGTGTTTGGGCGGATTTAGTTCTTTTCCTGTTTCATGCATGTTTTGGCCATAGAGCCAGTCAGCGCGAATGTGAGCGACGCTGTGGCCTTAGGCTATGGCTTTGGATGGCGAGTAGAAGCGTTACTGCGTGGGGTTGCTCGCGCAATTTCACTTCTTTGCTTTTCTAAGGGTGCTCTGACCAATTGTGCGCAAAGACAATCTGTGATGGCAGTGAGAGTGCGCATCTGCCTCAACAACTAGGCCACAGGAAAAGGATGAAGAATACCGTAATTCCCATACTGCACAACTTTTTTACGTGTGTTGTGTTGAAATGTATCCGTGCGAAACCATAATCTTCTCTTATTCTTATCTCTGATATCTCTGCTGCTTGCCTCTTTGGTCCGTACAGCATGTGAGACATTCCACGCTGAAGCAGCTGTAAACAGCGTTTCCACGATCAAAGTGCATTTCATTGACGTTGGACAGGGCGACTCAATCCTTATTGACACGCCCATTCTAGACGCGCTGATAGATGGAGGACCAAAAACTGCAGGCCTTGCCCTGCTGAACTACATCGGCAGTTTGGGCATTACACGGATTCATCTGATGGTGGCAACGCACACCCATGAGGACCATATTGGCGGACTGATCACGATCCTAAGCTCGGACGTCATAGTGGATGAAATACTCATTAACAATGAAACCGACGACACGGCAACCTACACATCTTTCATGAACCTGTCCCAAAGCCACGTGATACACGTGGCGCAGAGGGAGCAAACATATGCTTTGACTGCAACAGCGAATCTAACTGTACTCAACCCAGTTCAACCACTCGAATTCACCAATGAGAATGACGGCTCTAGCTTCAAGAATGACAACAGCATAGTGATGAGACTACAAATAGGTAATACGAGCTTGCTGTTTGCAGCCGATGCAGAAGCGAATGCTGAGCAGAGTATGCTTCTGGCCGGACTGAGTTTGCGAAGCGACATCTTGAAGGTGGGGCACCATGGGAGCCGCTATGCCACGACGGAACCATTCCTTGATTGCGTATTACCCTCGTATGCGATCATAAGCGCAGGCAAAAACAACTCCTATGGGCATCCACACATAGAAACGGTGCAAAGACTACTCGCTCGGGGAGTAACTGCGTATGGCACTTTTCAGTCAGGGACCATCGTAGCATCTACTGACGGCGAGTCAATAGCGTTCCAAGGCAACCCTCAGCCAATACCAGAGTTTCCATCAGTCCCTATTCTGTCAACCTTTATGGTGACAACAATGATTGTGATCATAATCCATGGAAAGAAACGCCAGCGCACCTTATTGGGCGAGAAAGCCAGCAAACGTGACTGCTCTGATCAGCTTCTGAGCTTCAAGCCAAAGAGTTGATCAAGTCAGCCACATAGCGCACGCGATAGCTTTCGATTTGCTGTTCTATGTAAACTTCTTTGGGTTTCTGTCGAATTCTCTTTTGCATCCGGGAGCGCAGAAATAGTAGGTTTTTCCTTGGTATTCGCTTTTGAATTTGGCCGTTTTCTCGTCAACTTTCATCTTACACACAGGATCAATCGCCATACTAACCATCGTGGACCTTGTTTCTCTTCTAAGATATAAATTCTTGGCGGATAGACAAGCCGAAGTACCGCTCGAGGGTCAATCTGAGGCTTTCTTTTCTGGAATATGCTTGAAGTCGTAATCATCACTATATTTCTCGATCGCCAAGTCTCTACTATGCGTTCAATAAACGTCGTAACAATCGAGAAAGAGCTTGAAAACGAAGGGGATCTCGTCAAGATTGTTGAGAACGCGAAAGAGTATTTTCCTGCCGAAATGTGGGATCAAGTCAACTATCTCGGCAACCTGAGTCTGGGCCATGATGTTGAAATTGCAGCCTGCGGTGAGCGTTTTGGGGCATTCCTTTTTGAGAAATTGGCTAGAAGAATTCAGGAAATGAGATCTGCGGATCGATTATCAGACCTTCTTCTAGGAATAACTCCTAACCCCATCGTAGCTGTCTACACCTTCTTTGACAGAGGACAATTCAGGCGAGAAGTCTGTCTCGTCCACGACTACGTGAATCAAAACGTGGGAGTTGTCTCGCTCTTCCATGTTGTTGGAGAGACCTCAAGGCGACTAATCGCTCATGGTTTGGGGCACAGCAAAGGCTTGTCTCACCATGCGAGACCAGTTGACCTTATGTTTCCCGAATTGCTGAAGCTCTCATCGCTCGAAGTGAAAGGATTCTGCAAAGATTGCCTCCGCAAACTCACGGAAGATAGAACACCTGCATGAGACATTGGCACACATCAAGTAGATTCTTCAACAGATTCTGGAAATGCGAGATCCTCTTCTACTTCACGCGTCTCCATTGACAGAGATGTGTAGATCCGATTCTGAGGTTCTTATTCTCAACCTTTCCTTCAAGCTTCGCCCTTACCAGAAACCGAGACATTGTCTGAACTCCCAATTTGGCGTTCTTGGATAGACCTCTCACGTCAAACCAAAGCCGCAAGGGCATCTCATCAATCGCTTTCTCCGCCTTCTCATGATTCTTGGGCATCGGCATGCTAAACCCTCATGTTTTCCAAAAGCTAGTTCATGGACCTCGTAGCTACTGCAATACGTCCTTCAGTTCTGCAAGCACCTTTCTAACGACACGTTCCCTCAGGTTGAGGGATTCCGAAATGATCCGAACATTCCTGCTTTGCTCATCCAACACGTGATATATGACTCTCTTCTCGTCTACAGGCCGCTCAGTGCCGTCGATCACCTTGGCAGCCTCCTTCATCGCATAATTCCTCAAATAAAGGAGGATTCTCCTCTGCTCCTGAAGCTCGTCAAGTTTCTGGTCAATATCAGCCAGCAACTCCCCATAAAGGCCAAGTCTGCCAGCTTCCTTGGGTCTAAGCAGAATCTCGCTTAGTCTACTCATTAACGCCGAAGCATCGGTTGAGAGTTCCCTGTCTTCAGGTAGGACATTGAAAGAAAGGACCTGAGTGTCAAAGAGGTGT
Organism: uncultured Candidatus Bathyarchaeia archaeon; assembly: GCA_964506875.1. Taxonomy (GTDB): domain Archaea; phylum Thermoproteota; class Bathyarchaeia; order Bathyarchaeales; family Bathycorpusculaceae; genus CAZDNV01. Next base: position 4,804 of record CAZDNV010000077.1, on the reverse strand, counting down.
GGCGCAAAATCCATTGTGACCGAAACACTCTTTCTAAGAAGATATTCTCTCCTATTGGGACCATGCGGACTTGCCTCCATCGAGGATGCAACTACCCCAACACTCTCCAAGACTTCCAAATGCTTCGCAACAAGCGCTTGGCCCAAACCAAGTTCTCTCGACAACCTTGAAGGGTAATTCGGCTCTTGGCTAAGCCTCTTGATTATCCTTCTTCTAGTCGGATTCCAGAACGCCGCTAACACTGAATCTAGGTCAGATTCTCCCATAACACCTATCCCGCATGACGTATACTACCCGCAGTAGTAGACCTATATAAGTATAGCGACTAGAAAATGAGACGGTTAGCATGCCAAGCGGTGGATGGAAAGGATCTATGAGGCGAACAGCTGTGCACAAGTTTTTATGTAAGTTGCCAGCTTGTAAAATTCGGGGGAGAAAAGACCTGATGAGCAAAGAGCAAGAAGAGCAAGATAATGGTGAATCACGGACTGATGAACTCGAGCATACCTTGGCTCAAGAGAAGGAACGCTCGGAGGAGTACCTCACGCGCTTGAAATACATGCAAGCAGATTTTGAGAACCTCAAGAAGAGAACGGCTAAGCAGATGGAAGAAGTGAAGGAGTACTGCAACGAGTGCCTCATTACCGAATTGCTTGGTGTCGTTGATGAACTTGAAATGGCCATCAAATCCGCTAGTTCCTCAAACGTCAAGGAATCTATAGTTCAAGGAGTGCAAATGACACTCAAAAAGCTAAAAAAGATACTTGAAAAAGAGGGAGTCTCTCCGATAGAATGCTTGGGCAAACCCTTTGACCCATCGAAACATGCGGCTGTCGCACAGATAGAGGGAAACAACGCTGAAGAATGCACAGTCATAGAGGAGATAAGGAGGGGTTACCTGATGAAAGAAAAGGTAATTAGGCCAAGCGCGGTTAAGGTTGCAGTTAAAACTACGTCAAAGTCACAAGAGGAGATGAATTCAGATGAGTAACGTAAAACCTGGCGAGAAAATATTGGGTATTGACTTAGGAACCACAAACTCCGCTGCCGCTATTTTCGAAGGAGGACGAGCAACGGTCATACCCAGTGCGGAAGGACCCACCATGGCTGGGAAAATGTTTCCTTCGGTCGTAGCTTTCACTAAGGATGGACAACTGCTAGTCGGAGAACCTGCGAAAAGGCAGGCTACTGCTAATCCTGAGGGAACGATTTTCGAAATAAAGAGAAAGATGGGCACCGATTATAGGATGAGTATCTCAGGAAAAGACTACACGCCACAGCAGATCTCCGCCTTCATACTGCAGAAGGTAAAGAAAGATGCTGAAACCTATCTGGGCACACCTGTAAGGAAAGCTGTGATAACTGTTCCTGCCCATTTCAATGACAATCAGCGCCAAGCCACAAAAGACTCGGGTGAAATCGCAGGTTTCGAAGTGCAGAGAATAATAAACGAGCCAACTGCCGCCTGCCTGGCCTACGGGGTTGACAAACTGGAAAAGGAAATGAAAATACTGGTTTTCAGCTTCGGCGGCGGCACGCACGATGTAACGCTAATGGACTTCGGCAAAGGAGTATTCCAAGTACTGTCTACAAGCGGCGACACACAGATCGGCGGCACAGACCTGGACAAGGCGGTAATTGACTACCTCATGGAAGAGTTCAAGAGACAAACAGGCACTGACCTCCGCAATGATAGGACAGCCCTCGCAAGACTCAAAGAAGCCGCAGAAAAGGCAAAGATAGAGTTGTCAACCCTGATGAGCACAGACGTAGATCTGCCATTCATTTCCGGTGACACTTCAGGATCCAAACACCTACACATAGCATTGACGAGAACCAAGCTTGAGGCACTTGCTCAACCAATAGTCCAGAAGACCGAGCGCACACTTGTGAAGGCACTTGAAGACGCAAAATTGACCCCAAAGGATGTTGACAAAATAATCATGATCGGAGGCATGACTAGAATGCCTCTCGTACAGAGGTTTGTTGAGCAAATAATGGGAAAACCAGCCGAGCGAGGCGTCGACCCAATGGAATGCGTTGCCATAGGTGCTGCAGTACAGGGAGCAGTGCTTACAGGAGAAGTAAAAGACCTACTACTGCTTGATGTCACGCCGCTTTCCTTAGGCGTGGAGACCCTCGGTCAAATACTCACAAGGATAATTGACAGAAACACGACTATACCTACTAGGAAAAGCCAGACGTTCACAACTGCTGCGGACTTTCAGACGGCCGTAACGATCCATGTTCTCCAGGGAGAACGCCCCATGGCTTCTGACAACGTTTCACTTGGAGAGTTCAATCTGGAAAGCATACCTCCGGCGCCAAGAGGCGTTCCTCAGATAGAAGTGACATTTGACATAGATGCAAATGGAATACTCAACGTCACAGCCAAAGATCTCGGCACGAGCAAGGTAGCAAAGATAACAATAACAGCCTCAACGAAACTGTCCAAAGAGGAGAAAGAGAGACTGGTAAAAGAAGCCGAGCAATTCACTGAGCAGGACAAGAAGAAACGAGAAGAAGCAGAAACGAGAAACAATGCTGACAGTGTCGTCTACACTGCGGAGAAAACGAAGAAAGACTTAGGAGAGAAGCTTACCCAAGAACAGAAAAGCAGTATAGACGCCGCGATTTCGGAGTTGAGAGATGCATTATCAGGCGCCGATGTGGAGAAGATAAAGGCGAAAACCGAAAACCTCACAAGAATACTGCAGGATGTTGGAACCGCGATCTACCAGCAAGCTGCTGCTGAATATGCAAAACAGAAAGGACAAGCAGCAGGCGAGAAACCGCCTACCAGCGACGATAAGGTTGTTGACTCAGAAGATTACAAAGTGAAATAGACGGCGAAAGCACCTTTCTCATAGACGGCACGTTCCAAGTCTAAAGGTAAGAGAGATGGCTAGTAAGCGGGATTACTACGAGGTTCTAGGCGTTTCGAGAGAGGCTTCTAAAGATCAGATCAAGGACTCATACAGAAACCTAGCCCTCCAATACCACCCTGATAGGAACAAGTCACCTGACGCCGAGGAGAAGTTCAAGGAAATCTCTGAAGCCTACGCTGCCCTGTCAGACGATGAAAAGAGAAGACAATATGACGAGCTAGGACATGCGGGATTTGACCAGCGTTACACTAGAGAAGACATATTCAGAGGAGCGGACTTCGAGTCAATCTTCCGAGACCTTGGCTCTGGCTTCGGTTTTGGAGATATCTTCGACTTCTTCTTCCATAGAGGAGACATGGAGGAAAGAATCTCTAGAGGTCAGGATCTTGCATCAGACGTCGAAATAACGCTGGAAGAAGCTGCAAGAGGTGCTGAGAAGGAGATTGAAGTTCCAAGAATCGAGAAATGTGACGTGTGTAATGGTTCTGGGTCAAGCCCAGGCACGTCTCCCAAAACATGCGCAAGATGCGGAGGAACTGGGCAAGTTCAGAGAGTACAGAAGAATGGTTTTGCAACATTCGTGCAGGTCACAGCATGCCCCACCTGCAGAGGCAAAGGCAAGATCATAGAGTCACCATGCAGGGAATGCAGAGGCACTGGACTGAGAAGGCGGAAGAGGCTGATTACCGTAAAGATCCCCGCGGGCATAGACAATGGATACCAGTTGAGACTCAGAGGTGAAGGAGAAATGCCCCCGGACAGAGGAGTTCCCGGAGACCTCTATGCCCTCATACACATAGCTCCCCACCCAGCCTTCGAAAGAGATGGCGATAACCTCTTGTATGATCTAACACTGGGATTTCCTCAAGCAGCATTAGGAACAGAAGTTTCCGTGCCAACCTTGGAGGGGGCCGCCAGCCTGAAAATCCGTCCCGGAACAAAACCGCTGGAGATAATCAAGCTGAAGGGTAAAGGTATGCCTAGGCTTAGAGGATACGGCAACGGCGACTTGCTCGTCCGAGTAAACATAACGGTCCCGGATAGGCTGACCCAGCGCCAGAGGGCCCTATTGGAGGAGTTGGCGAGAGAACTCGACCAGAATGTTCGAGGAAAAGACCACAGATTCAGATTATAAGCTGCAATCGCATTTACGTGCTGAAACGATCACAGGCCCAAATAAAATATTAATTAGTCGGTCGAACCTTCTAGCCAAGTATTCGCTGCGTGACCGTATGGACTGCAAAGTAGTCATATTGATGGGGTCCGAACGTGATCTCGAGTTCTGTAAGGAAGTGGCCAAGTATGTTGAGACCTTGAAGTTGAATTCTGAGTTTCGCGTAGCTTCTGCCCACAAAACACCCGAGAAAGTCTTGGCGATCCTGAAGGAATATGAGAAAGACAGAGTTGTCTATGTAACTATCGCAGGCAGATCCAACGCCTTAAGCGCCTTTGTTGATGCGAACACTACCAAACCAGTCATCGCCTGTCCTCCATATTCAGAGAAATTTGGGGGGGCAGACATCATCTCGTCACTAAGGGTTCCGAGCGGCATCGGTTCGCTCTTGACTCTAGAACCAGAAGGTGCTGCCATAGCAGCAGCAAAAATCTTCGCTGTTGAAGATCAGAAGTTGGCAGGACGAATAAGAGAATATCAGCAGGCAATGAAGCGGAGCATTGAAAAGGCTGACGAATCGGTCAAGAAAGCAAAGTAGTGCAACCCATGGGCAGCGTCAAAGATCTAGATGTAACCAAGAAGCCAACGAAAGATGCGACAGGCATTGGCCAGTTCCGTTTCTCAGATCGCTACTCAGTTTTTGATTGGGGCGAAATGCCAGATCACATAGAAGGCAAAGGTGAAGCCCTCTGCTTAATGGGGGCTTACTGCTTCGAGAGGCTCGAACAGGAAGGCATCAAGA
>CAZDNV010000076.1:0-8927 GCA_964506875.1 uncultured Candidatus Bathyarchaeia archaeon | reverse complement strand
CACTTCGGCGCCGAAATAGGACAACCAAGATACTCAAGAGCATGCGACATAACCTACGATGGCTACATCGGCGTAGACGACCTCTTCATCACAGCTTCCCACTTCGGCGAACAGGAAAACCCATAAGCCTGCTTCCATGGAGTGCGAAGAATGAGATTTGAACCTGCACCACAGAGGAGGCATCACTCGCAATCTCCTTTTTTCCTTATCAATATAGGGATTTTCTTCCTGTCCCGCTAGACAAAGTGCGTGTTTTGGAACAGCTTCACTATGCTCTATTTGAATCATATGTGATTTTCAGGAAGGGACTCATTTGGAGCCACGTGTAAGAGTAGTCTTGTGCATGCACGATTCTTTACTGATATGTAGCATTTGATGCATCTTCTTCTGAGATACCCTAGTCTTGATATCATAGAAGATGATTCCACAAAGCATAAATGCAAATCGTCGAAGAATAATCAGCCGTTTGTTAAGGGGAATGGAATGATGAGGAAAACGTTAGGTATCATACCTGTATTTCTCATTATTGTATCGATGTTTTCATTGTTGAATTCACAACCTGCATTTGCGTCATCTTCACTACACTTCACTTGTTCCACGATGAATCGCGGCAACGGTGGCTCGATAACGTTTCAGGGTACAACATACTCGAATGGTCAATCAGCGAATCCAGCTGGCGGAGACTATCCAGGTACTACAGGAAACCCGCCAGCGCCAACATCAGACTGGTTCTTTTACCAGTGGGTCGTGGCGTATCTTGGCTCGAGAAGCTGGGTTGACGGTCAATATTCGCAGACCACTACGCTCCATTTGCGATCAGAGACTTACCTTGAGGCAGATTTCTACTCTCCGATTCACACTGACAACCCATCATCTCCAATTACCTGGGGCACAAAACAACGAATAACTGGCACGGCAAACCAATACTCCGGTCAACCACTAAGCGTTGTCTATTATCCTTATGGAAACGGAATGGGACCACCCAACCGCAATGGTGTTCCCCCATTCGGTTCAGGGAACAATGGATATGCTTGGGCGACAGTGACAGTAAGTTCTGGGGCATGGGACACGGGCTACATAATCCCCACACTTCCCATTTCGTTGGGGCAACAACTTCCGCAGACTTACGACGTCTACGCGATCTGGGCCAGCGGCGCTCAAAACGAAGTTGACAGTAACGTAGTCTCCTTCACATTGAACCCTGCAACCCCCCAAATTGCCGCACCCACACTGACTCCCGCCAGCATTCAGCAGGGTCAGTCAGTAACTATTACTGATGAGATTTTCTCCTCTGCCTTCGTCAATAGCAATGACTTGACAGGCACACTTACAGTTCAGGCAAGGAAACAAGGCACTACCTCTTGGACCGACGTCGCATCCCAGCAATTTACCTCCAACTATGGTTACTCAACCATATATGGTCAGTATGGTGACTACTATGATTTGTCGACATCATGGACTCCACCAGAAGCTGCATCATATGACGTGAGAATCGTCTACGGCGGGAACCATTACTTCGTACCAATAAACTCGCCATCCTCTCCGTTATCTGTGAGCCAACCAACTCAATTTGATTTCAGTTTCAGTCCTTCTCCTTCGCCTTCATCTCAGACTGTTACTGCTGGAGGTTCGACCAGCTATCAGGCTTATGTTCAGTTGGCTAGCGGTCAGACGCAGAGTGTTTCTTTGAGCTGTTCGCCGTCGATAACGGGTGTTACTTACTCGTTTGCTCCGCAGTCCAGTAATCCAACTTTCACTTCTACTCTGACCGTGCAAACCAGTACGAGTACGCCTTCAAACACCTACACTTTGACCATCACGGGTACTGGTGGAGGCCAAACTCATACCACCACGGTTCAGTTTATCGTCATTGGACAAGTGACTTTGGGCATCGTGCCAAAATCGCAGCACAAAGACACTCCGATGCTATGTCTGAAAGGTTGCTCAAAGGATGGGAATCATGCATGGGATTCTGAGCATCAAAGCAATGGCTGCACACATGACAATTCCTACTGCGTAAGAGCTGGAATATCAATGATCAACTCCTACTACGGAGGTTCTCTTAGCCAAGACAGAATCTCCTATCACATCATTCGTGAATACGATCTCGTGATTGATCTTGAAGATCAGCTCGGTCATGGTCGTCTTATATATAAAAATGAGTTGGAAGACGCACTGCAATGGGCGCTGGGTGGGGTCATAAGTGACTATATAGGTTACAAACCAGCTTTCAGCGAAATTAGGAGCTGGATCGACTCTGGCAGGCCTATCTTGCGTAGAGATATGTCGGGCGATTGGCATGCAACGATAATCGATGGCTATGATCTGAGTGGTGAAAAAGTGCATTTGTTGGATCCCGGGGATGGCAGCGCAAGTTATGTTTCATATTCAACACTCGTGGTTTGGAGCGTTTGGGTCTCACCCTCGAAATCACAAGTCACGCCAAGGAATGATGAAAGCACGCTAAGGCAAGATAGCGATAACGACGGCGTCTGTGACTTCGATGAAATAAACAGATTCCGCACTGATCCACTTAATGCGGATACAGATGGCGACGGTGTACCTGACAAGGCGGAGATCATCAGCTATACATTCTTGGCAGATGGAAGCTATGATTTGGCCAATTCAAGGAGGCCCGATCCAGATGGGGATGGCAAACGATGCGAACTGGACAAGGATAGTGATGGTGGCGGTACTCCGGACGGCTTGGAAGACAGGAACCATAATGGAGTGGTTGATCCTGGTGAGACAGATCCTTTGAATCCTTCTGATGACGCTCTGCGGGCTGCCAGCGTAATGGTTGTTGCCCATTCTCCGATAAATCTGTTGGTGACTGATCCGAATTGTCGGCGCATAGGCTACGATCCTATTAGTCAATCTGTCATAAACGAGATTCCAGGTGCAACATACTCGGGTCCAGGATCAGAGCCTCAGAACATATCGATTCCCAACTCAATCAACGGAACTTATATAGTGAATGCGATCGGGACTGCGTCGGGACCTTATACAATACATATGGATTCGCTTGATGTCAACGGTTCAGTAATAGACGGAGATACTATGCAAGGAACCGCAATCCCCGGCGTGCAACGCGAGGAGGAAATAAGACTCGACCCCGATGGAATAATGATATTGCAGCATGACCTAGAAGTAGAGAGTATCAGATGCGCAAGAACTACAGTTGGGCAAGGTTATGTCGTGTCTGGTAACTCAACAGTCGCAAATCGCGGCAACTGCACTGAAACATTTAACGTAACAATATATGCCAACAAGACTGCTATAACCACCTTGACAGCCATTACTCTAGCAAGCGAAGAATCAGCAGGTCTAAGCTTTGTCTGGAATACAACTGGCTTTGCTTTGGGCGACTACAACATAAGCGTTGTTGCAGACAATGTTTCAGGAGAAACCGACATCTCAGACAACACTTGCATTGCTGGGACTGTTCACGTTGGCATTCCCGGAGACGTAACCGGGGATGGCTACGTTGGGACAGACGACATCTTCCTGATAGCCACGCACTTCGGGCAGGAACCAGGGCAACCAGACTGGAACCCCATATATGACATAGCAGGCGACAACTACGTTGGCATAGACGACATCTTCATCGCTGCCTCACATTTCGGACAGGAGGAAAACCCCTGAGCCGGGTGCCATGGAGCGCGAAGGATGGAAGTTGAACACCCGCCACGGTGAAGATGTGACTTGCACAATTCCTCTTTCTAGGGCGTGCGCGTTAAATTCGAATGCAACAGAACAATATGGAACAATGAAATAGAAGATTGTTACAAAAGCGTTATCTACCAACAGTTACCTATACTATTGAATAGAGATGGACAAAAAATCTTGTTTGTTCGTGTTCTTGACATGCTTGTTTGTCTTATCCTTGCTTTTCGGGGGGACGGGCGAGTCAGCCGCCGTAAAAAAGAATGACTTCTCTACGCTCAATAGAGCATCCAGGTTGGACGTTTACTTCTTCTATGGAGAAGGTTGCCCCCACTGCCAAAGAGTCAGGCCTTATCTCGCTGAGATGGAACAGAATTACTCCCTCAACCTCCACCAGTATGACATCTACAGCGATAGAGACAAAATCCAATTGCTTGATCAGTACTCCGCCAAATATGGTCTTCCGCGAGAGCAAAGAGGCGTTCCAACGGTCTTTGTTTCTAACACCTATTTTGTTGGCGACACCCCGATACTTCAAGGTTTTGAGGAAGCTGTAAAGAAGGCACTTCAAAGCTCCGTCTTTGATCAGAACGAGACTTCAGAGAATTCTGTATTGATCGAAGCAGCATTTGAGGGTGATGGTAGCAATTGTAGTTCTGAAGGGTCGGGCGGTTTGGATTGCTTGTCGTTTCTGGCGTTGACCACAGCCGCTTTGGTTGACTCGATCAATCCTTGCTCTTTTGCCATTCTCGTGTTTCTGATAGGTGCACGAGTGCTGGTTACGAGTCAGAAGAAGAGGGCCTTGAAGGTGGGTTTGAGCTTCTGTCTTTCAGTTTTTATTGCATATTCTCTTTTTGGGTTGGGTTTGCTTTCGGTTGTGCGGTATGGTGGTTTCTCAGGCGTTTTCAGCCTGCTGGTGGGATTGTTCGCCCTGTTGGCTGGCATCCTTACTCTTAGGGATGTTTTCTGGGATAGGAGTGGCGGGTTCAGGATGGAGGTTCCACGGTCTCTGAAGCCCGTGCTCATGAAATTGCTTAAGGGCGTAACGAGTCCGCTGGGCGCTTTCGCCATGGGTTTTGTAGCCGTCTGCTTCGAGCTTCCCTGTACAGGTGGACCATACCTCTTTGTTCTTGGACAGTTGGCGAATAGTGCTACGAGGGCAAGGGCAATTCCCCTGCTCTTATACTATAATGCCCTTTTTGTGCTTCCGTTGATCATTGTCTCTCTGCTTCTCTATTCGAATGTCCTTTCCGTCAATAGGACGAGAGAATGGACCCTGAAGAACAAGCGGATTCTGCATCTAGTTGGTGGCCTTGCCATGATCTTGTTGAGCTTTCTCGTAGTGCCTGTCTGGTCTATTGTGCAGCCAATTCTGCTGTTCTTGAGAGTTTTCAGGGTGGCTGGTCAGCCTATCCTAGTCTGTACTGCCCTCTATCTGTTCGTCTGCTTCGTGAAGGATAAACTTGGAATAGCCAAGAAGGTCGCTCGGTCGCTGAGTTTTCTGTCTCTCTTGCTTCTGTCGCTGTTCACCTCAAGCGTTGTCACAACCAATTTCCTTGACAAACAACCAGTTTACGCGAATGCGGTAAGCTGCGGTGCCATCATAACAACAGATACTACGTTGACAGAGGACTTGTTGAATTGTCCAGGAAAGGGGCTGGAAATACGTGCGAATGACGTTACTCTTGACTGTGACGGCCATACTATCAGCGGAAACTTGGAATCAGCGACCCAGGGAATATACCTCAACTATGTAGATCGTGTTACAGTGAAGAATTGCAAAGTCGAGAATTTCCGTGATGGCATATACCTATCCTTCGCTTCGTATAGCGAGATCGTCTACAACAAGGTTTTCAATTGTCATTCAAGAGGGGGATATCCGGCTGTTGGTTGGGGAATTTTCCTATGGTCTACGACTGGAGTTCCAGAACTGCGTACAGCCTATAACACTGTGTCATTTAATGAGATTGATGGGAATGGCCATGATCGAGCCGCAGGAATATGGCTCAGATCAAGTCAATCTTACAGCAATGTAGTAGCGAATAACAAAGTCTACTCCAACCGCTTTGGAGTTTGGGTTGATAGCAGCGGAAACACCATATCCGACAATGAGATTGCTGACAATGCGTGGAGTGGATTGCTTCTATCAGGATCTGCGAACGCAGTCGACAGAAACATTGTCTGTTACAACTCGGTCTATGACATTCTGTTAGGGGGCGGATCTGGTGACAACAACATGTGTGACAAACCCGATGAATGGAATGATGAAGGAACCATAGGCTGCACCTATATGTGTCCGTCGCAAATAAAGGCGCTGGCAGTACCTCTGAATTGGGCTGGTGATCAATCTAGCTTCAACGAAGCAGCTGACGCGCAGCTGGATTTCTTCATTCGCGATGTTCCGCTAGAAGAATGCCCGTACAAGGTAAAAGCTGAAAAACTCAGCGTTTCGAGCCAGAATTTTCATGGATTTACTTGTTCTCAATCCATGGATTATGGTATTGGGTCAATAGAGAGCTTTGTTGAAAGTTTGGGAATTAACCTCAGAAATTATGATTGGATAATAGGATTTGCGGAAACATCCCCATGCCCTCCGATAGGAGGTGCCAGATCACCGGGCGCGCACAACATCATTTGGGTGACAACGGATTATGAACACGTTACAGCACACGAACTTGGGCACGTTTATGGTCTAGCGGATGAATACTGCAGCAATCCTGCAGGATCGACCGATATAGAATGCAATGACGGCGACATGGGTGGATTTGGCGGAGATGCTGGCAATGATGGTGCTTTGACGGGAGACAAGAATTGGCTAGACGCAGACTTGGGCTGCGATCCGAATCTGGATTCGTGCTGCTACAAAAGTTGTGCGCAACCGTACCCCTATGTTTGCTGTTATGGAAACGTGAACTCAAAGGGGGGAAGATCTACAATGTCGTATACAGATGCTCCCGGGACCAGGGGATTTGATACTCACAGCAAGGACTATCTCAACACGCTGGAAGAACTGAAGTGCCCCACTCTCCCTTTGGCACAATTGCGAGTTCTTGATATTCAATCTGGGAATTCAGGAAAGGTTATTCATGGAAGCCTTTGGGTTTACAGCAATGATTCGGTGGTTGAGGATTTTCTTATACTCATGGATGGGAAGCCAACACAATACTATCAGCAAGGAAACTACAGCTTGAGAGTTTTCGATGATCACGGCCTCCTTCTTTGGAATGAGGCCCTAAACGCTCATTTTGGCTATAACGGGCCGGTCCTCTCTGGCGTGAATTACTCTATGGTGCATTATGAGAGAATTCTTATGGGATTCAAGATCCCCTATGATCCGGAAATGTATGAGCTTACGCTGTACCACGGAGGAACCGAGATCTATTCCAAGGTTCTGGACTTCTGCAATCATGATTCAACATGTGATATAACTGAAACCTATCTGAGCTGCCCTTCTGATTGTCCTCTGAATGCCACGGATGGGATCTGCATCCCAGTTGATGATGGCATTTGTGATCCTGATTGCCTAGAGGGAGTGGATCCTGATTGTCTTCCTGTTCAGAACCTTAACTCGAGCTTAGGATATGAAACGATTCAAGCCGCCATAAACGCTCCTGAAACATTAGACGGCCATACAATACTCGTGAGAGCAGGAACATACAATGAAAACGTAGTCATTAACAGGTCTCTCTCTCTAATGGGAGAAGGCAGAGAGAACACCATTATCGACGGAAACGGAACAGAGAGCGTCATTCACATAACGGCAAACTCTGTCAACATTAAGGGTTTCACTATTCAGAATAGTTGTCAAACCGAAAATTGTGCAGGTATCTTTATGGATCGTTCTAACAATAGTGTCATCGATGAGAACTCAATAACAAACAACGGCGAGGGTGTCTACCTCGAGTCTTCATCCAACAACAGCATAAGCGGAAACAGCATTTCAAACAGCGCGTTTGGCATCTATCTCAATAGTTCACTAGCAAATACGATTGTAAGAAACAACATATGGAACACTAGCGCGCAGTACCTTGGCGTATTCTGCGTGATGCTATACCTGTCGAGTGACAACGTCATAACCCTCAACAACATGACAAGAAGCCAAAGCGGCATTTTTCTTGCCATGTATTCTGACAACAACACCGTAGCCGGGAATAACATAATGGAGAACAGCAGGACTGGTATAGAGCTTGACAGATCTTCAAACAATACGTTGGAAGAAAACGACATAATGGATAGCAGAGTTGGCTTACACCTTGGCTATCACTCCTCGAATAATACCGTGACAGGAAACAACATAGCAGGAAGCTGGGAGTATGGCATGGGTCTGTTTCATGCGTGCGACAACAGCATCTTTGAAAACAACATAACTCAAAGTACTTATGGCGTTTGGCTTTGGGGGTCTGACAATAATAGGCTGAACCACAACAACTTCATAAACAACACGAATCAAGCATACGTTGAAGACCAACTCACCAACATGTGGGATGATAACTACCCTTCTGGCGGTAACTATTGGAGCGACTACGCTGGCGGCGACTCATTTTATGGTCCTTATCAGAATGAGACTGGGGGCGATAATATTGGGGATTCGCCTTACATCATAGATTCCAACAACAGAGACAGCTTTCTACTCATGAATCCTTACATCCCGTTCGAGAATCAAACCATACGCATAAGAGCCGACGGAAGCGTTGATCCATCAGGCGCACCAATACAACGAAAAGGTGACATATACTCATTGACTGGCAACATTACAAGCAATACTGATGGAATCGTGATTGAGAGAGACAGCATAGTAATCGATGGAAATGGATACATGCTTCAAGGAACAGGCGCTCCGGAGTCCAAAGGAGTAAGCCTTTCGGGAAAAAGCAACGTAACAATCCAAAACATCAAAATCACGGCATTCTACTATGGCGTATGGCTCAATTCTTCTTCTGATAATAGTGTGAGTGGGAACACTGTGAAAAACAACGTGGCTGGTATCGTGCTTGCATATTCTTCTTCTAATAATAACATGAGCAGAAACACTATAGCAAACAACGGGTATGGCATCGTACTCTATTATTATTCTAGTAATAATAGCGTGAGCGGAAACACTGTAGCAAACAACACCTACGATGGCATCTGGCTCGCCACTTCTAGTAATAATAGCTTGAGCGGAAACACTATAACAGCAAACACTTGGAGGGGCATCCTGCTCCGCGCTGATTCCTCTGATAATAGCGTGAGCGGAAACACTGTAGCAAACAACCACGATG
>CAZDNV010000075.1:0-9093 GCA_964506875.1 uncultured Candidatus Bathyarchaeia archaeon | reverse complement strand
CACTTTGGATTGACCGCATAGATGACAACACTCTCCCTTTTTCTTGAATATGGCGCGTAGCACGCGCTGCAACGACCCTGTGTCTCGAATTCCTTAGACAGCTGATCTGTTGATCGTGCTGAAAAAGAGAGAAAGAGAGGGGGATAATAGCATCAATATGGAGAGAATCAGAAGATTGCCGGCCAGATTCCTGATCCAATTGTCCATATTCCGAATCCTATGAAGCTTAGCATTGTGGCTATGACGATGAAGAGTGCAACTGCAAGTATGCTAGTAGCAAGTGCAATCAGCCATCCGCAGTCAAAGAAGTGCTTGACTAGAGCAAGCCAGATTATTAGTTGTGCGATGGAAGCGATTATGCCTGTGAAAAAAGCCGAGAAAACAGAGCCAATTGCCGTCCCTAGAAGTATTATCCAGATCGCATCTGAGAGTCTCGCCCGCTGTTTTCCCACAAGTGCTCTTCCTGCAAGCCACAGGATCGGCGATAGCAGAATCGTGGGCACGATGATATGCAGAACTACGTTAAGGAGCAAAGCATCCATATTAATCGTCAAGTTTTCACGTGTCCTCCGATAGTCAGGCGTTTCGTCAGATTGTCCTTATATTTCTTGCGGCAGGGAAAGTAGCAGCCAAGCAGAGGCTGGATTGGGTCTTTAACCGTCACGTGAGAACAACGTGGCATAGAGGCTCACCATCAGAGCGTATCACGTTGGCAACAACCATCTTTCGCAGCTATTCTTTGGGTTTCCCTTCAAGTTCCTTGCCGCATTCCCTGCAGAATCGAGCCGTGCTCGGGTTGTTTCCCCCACAATCTGCACACTCGACAAGCTTTCCGCTGCTAGACTCCTTGACGCTTCTGCCCGCCTCCTGAAAAGCCTTTTGCATCTCTTTCGCAGCGGCTGAGAATGCCTTCCCCATTTCCTTTCCCATTTTGGAAAAGGCTTCAGCCATTTCTTCCCATGGAGTTGAAACGCCTGCTTGGACACCTTTCTGAGTCCTGAGACCACATTTTGGGCAGAAATATGCATCTTCAGGAAGTTTGACACCGCACTTGTGGCAATATTCCATGAAATTCACAGTTGGCAAACAGTTAGAGCGTGCATTTAAGTCTTGCTCGGCTGCATTTCGCGTGCTAGCTACAGGCGGGGCACTTCCCATGACGATCGTCTGCAAGCGCGCGCAAAATCCCACTCTTGCCAAATGGTACCCAAGTGAACTGTAGAATCGTGGCTTATGATAAGGCGGAAAACATGGCCACGCAAGACAATGGCGGGCAAGGTTACTCCTATACTGACCAGAATATCCAGCGACCTTTGCCTTACTATTGCTCTTTGCGTCAACGTCACTCGTAGCCGCGTTTTGCAGAAGAAGACCCTCAGCAGGTAAGACCCTGCGCTAAGATGCAACCGAAATCTGCTTAGCGCAATATAGCGCCGCATTTTGCGGCTACTGGAACTATATGGGCGCCGAAATCCGGAAAGCTAAAAGAACCCCCATGACCGGCTTCTTCCCTGTAAATATAGCTTGACTCTCTTGCGACGAAAACTGCGATTTCATAAGCTTCACTCTATGTTAGGGAACGTACTTGTTTTCATCATGTCACGTGATTCAGAAGGCTTATATGTCGCTGATGCGATTTTGGTGTGTTTGTGGGTGCCTAGGGATGCAAGGTGACCGAGAAATTCAAAGCCGATTCTAGTCGCCTACTTGCAGTCAGCTACAGCCCGCTTGAACTCGAGAAACAAATCCGTGAATTCTGGCAGAAAAACAAAACCTTAAGCAAGCTAATGGAATTTAGGGAGAAAAACAACGTAGGCGTTCTGGGTTTTGTTGAAGGGCCTCCGACGCTTAATGGCATACCGCACGTTGGCCATGCTAGAGGCCGCGCGATGAAAGACTTGCGGTACAGATGGAAAACCATGCAGGGCTACTTCATGCCTTTCTGGGCTGGTTGGGATTGCCAAGGCTTGCCGGTTGAGCTTGAGGTTGAGAGGCTTCTGGGTGTTAGGAACAAGCGGGAACTGCTCGAAAAGGTGGGTGAAGAACGTTTCGTGCAGGAATGCAAGAAGGCAATTATGAAGTATCAACGTGAATGGGTTAAATTGGATTCCTTGCTTGCAGTTTTCATGAACCATGAGAAGGCTTACTGGACTTACTATGACGGTTACATAGAAAGGGAGTGGAAGATCCTTGAGCGTGCATGGGATCAAGGCCTGCTAGAAGAAGGCCACTATGTGGTTGCATATTGTCCTGGCTGCCAAACAAGCCTAAGCAGCGCTGAAGTGGGCTATTTGGATTCGTACAGAGACGTGGAAGACCCAAGCCTATACTTCAAGTTCAAAGTGGCCAACGGCGAAAACGAATATTTCTTAGTTTGGACAACCATGCCCTTCACGCTTGTAACGGACACGATGCTAGCGGTGCACCCAGAAGCTGAATATGCGAAAGTCAAGGTCAACGACGAGAAATGGATTCTGGTAAAGCCGCGCGTTGAGCCAGTAATGCAGGAACTAGGCATAAGGAACTACGAAATAGTTGAAACGGTGTCAGGCAGTAGCCTTGAAGGCATAAAATACGACTACCCATTCAAAGACATAGTGCCAAAACAGCTAGAGCTCGAAGGCAAGCATAAGCTTGTGCATAGAGTCATCCTTGAAGACTTCGTAGACGTTGAGACAGCCACAGGCGTAGTGCACCAATCGCCGGGCAATGGTGAGGAAGACTTCTTTGCTGCACAGAAACGCGGAGTCCCGATCTACGCTCCATTTGACGATGAAGTCAAATTCACGGCGGACGCAGGCGCATTCACAGGCATGTTCGCAAGAGACGCAGACGACAGAGTCGTTGAAGAACTGCGCAAGAGAGGCTTACTTGTTGAAGTCAAGAAGATAATGCATGAATATCCCACGTGCTGGCGATCACACCACAAGCTCGTTTGGCTGGCAAGAAAAGAATACTTCCTTAGAACCGACAAGATAAACGAGAAAGTACTAAAAGCAGCAGAGCAGGTCAACTACTTTTATGAAAGCCCCAAGAACCGGTTCCTCGCCTTTCTGAAGGAAGGAAAGCCATGGTGCATATCCCGAGAACGCGTCTGGGGAGCACCGCTACCGGTTTGGAAATGCGAAAAATGTGGCTCAAAGAAGCTGCTCTCGAGCAAGAAAGAGTTAATCAGCAAGGCCATAGAAAAACCGACAGAAGACTTTGAGTTACATAAGCCTTGGGTTGACCGCATAACGATAGCATGCGACAAGTGCGGGAGTATTATGCGCAGAGAGGACTTTGTGCTGGACACGTGGCACAACAGTGGAGCCTCACCATATGCGAGATACACTGACGAAGAGTTTCAGAAGTACTTGCCAGTTGATTTCCTCACAGAGGGAATTGATCAAACCCGTGGCTGGGCAAATACCCTGCTCCTAGAATACGTCGTACTGACCGGGAAAGCTCAGCCTCCGTACAAGGCGTTCCTGTTTCAAGGTCTAGCCCAAGACGCCAAGGGCAGGAAAATGAGCAAAAGCCTCGGAAACGTGTTGGAAGCGAACAAGCTCTTGGAAACATACTCTGCAGACGTGTGCAGATTCTACATGCTTAGGAAATGCTCACCCGTGGACTTCATGAACTTCGATTTTAACGAGCTAACCCGACGGCCATACCAAGTCTTGTCAACGCTATATCATCTCAGCAGATTTCTGCTGCAGAACGCAGAGTTTGACGAATTCAACCCTCGAAAGCACACACTCAAGTGGGCAAAACGCGAAAAGGAACTCGAAAAGGTAGACCTGTGGCTACTGTCAAAGCTTCAAGAAACAATAGAAACATACACGACAAAGCTTGAATCCAGCGAATTCAACGTCGCACTAGCCGTTCTCGAAGACTACGTGATAGAAACGTTGAGCAGACTATACGTGCCCATGGTTAGAAAAGAACTGTGGACAGACGACCCGAAAACACTCAATAGAAGACTAGCAGTATACGCAAGCCTATGGCATGTTCTGAAGAATGTGACGCTGCTCTTTAACCCAGTTACGCCGTACCTTAGCGAGGCGTTACACCAACAGGTTTACAGAAAACTCGATCCAACTCTTCCTGAAACAGTAAACCTTGAGAGCTGGCCAACGCATGACAAGAAAATGCGAAACAAAGCCTTGGAAGGGGAATTCCAAACTCTGTTCAAGTGCGTGTCACTCACGTATTCAGCAAGGCAAAGTGCAAGACTCAAGAGACGCTGGCCACTTGGCAAAATGATCGTCGAGACCACTGAAAAGACGTGCGATACGCTCAGAGGCCTTGAAGACCTGCTTCTGGAACTCTCGAACGTAAAAGCCGTGGAATTCACAGACAAGGCTTCAAGCGGCGCTTCAAGAGAAGAGTGGGCTCAAGCAGCTGAGGGCGAAATACAGGTCTTTTTGGATGTCACCCGAGATGAAACCCTCCTTGGTGAAGGTCTCATGCGAGATCTGGCCCGGCGAGTGCAAGCCCTTAGAAAAGAGCTTGGCTACATGTCCACTGACGTCCTGGAAGCTGTGCACGTAGCTGAACTCGAAGATGAAAATGGCAA
This sequence comes from uncultured Candidatus Bathyarchaeia archaeon, assembly GCA_964506875.1. Taxonomy (GTDB): domain Archaea; phylum Thermoproteota; class Bathyarchaeia; order Bathyarchaeales; family Bathycorpusculaceae; genus CAZDNV01. Next base: position 4,532 of record CAZDNV010000075.1, on the reverse strand, counting down.
GTTGCTGAAGAGCTACTTAGGCGAAATGGCTGAGCTGGTTCGTGCCAAGACCGTTCACCTACATGCCAACCGACAGAACGTAAAGGTGGAATGGCACGAAGCCCAGCTGGATGAAAAGAAAATCTCTATAGCCATCGTTTCCTGAGCAGGAAGCGGGCAACAGCCATTTTTCAACGCGGCTGAACCAAGGATACTTCCATAAGCCATAAAAGGCAGAGGCAAAAGAGTCGATTAATGATGTAAAATGAGCAGAAGAAGCTTGGCGGCCTATCTCTTCTTCGTGCTTTTGCTGCTTGCACCCTGCTTATCCCTGATCTCGGCACTGGTTTTCGCTGCAGGCTACACTGATGTCATAGTTACGACAGCTAAGGCTATGATTGACTCTGACCCCTCGTTGATAGTGTTGGATGTGAGGAATCAAAGTGAATATGACACAGGGCATATTAGAAATGCGAAGCTGATTCCTGTTTGGGAATTGGGCTCGAGATTGAGTGAGCTGAACAAGTCTGATGAGATCCTCGTGTATTGTTTGGGAGGAGGAAGAAGCAGCACTGCAAGTCAAGTTCTTGCAGACGATGGGTTTCTCCATGTTTACAACATGCTTAGAGGGATAAACGCTTGGATAGATGCCGGATTCCCAGTTTACGTTAGATATGATTCGATCCAGAAGGCTGTAAACAATGCAAAGGGAGGCGATGCAGTTTTTGTGGCCTCAGGGCTCTACGCAGAGCACATAACGGTCAATAAGTCCGTGGCTCTTGTCGGCGAAAGCGCAGATATGACGATAGTAGATGGAACCGATAGTAACACTGTTTTCTATGTAAGCTCCGACAATGTCTCCATAAGCGATTTCACGATACGGAACAGCGGATGCTCTTGTGCAGGCTATTGCGGAGTCTACGTGGAGAACTACCATCAGAACATAAACATCACGAGCAACCGCATAACATTGGATGGCATGGGCATTGAAGTAGACTTAGCACAGAATGTATTCATAGGATACAACAATATCACGGACAATGACACCTGGGGTATCTTCACCTTTGGTTCTTCGAACATCTTGATCACTCACAACAATCTGGTTAGCAACTTATATGGGATGAAGAATGAGAACGCAGCCAACTTGACCGTTTCTGGCAACGTTATCTCTGACAGCAACGAAGGAATGTACATTCAAAACTCAGATGGCAACACTGTCTATGGCAACACTATTTCCTCAAGCAGGATTCGTGGAATCCGCATTTTGAACTCCAGCAGCAACTTGCTCTTCCACAACAATCTCCAAGAAAACGCTCAACATGCCTCGAGTGACGGTTCATTGAACTACTGGGACAACGGCGTAGAGGGAAACTACTGGAGCGACTACAACGGGACGGACGAATTTGGTGGTCCTTACAAGAATGTAAGCGGCAGCGACGGAATAGGTGACACATCATACTCTATTGACGCAGCCAACATAGACCATTACCCTTTGATGGGCACGTTCAGCAGCTTTTCAGGAGTTACGCCTCCAGCCGAAAGCGATCAGACACATGAGATAGACGTTGTAAGCAATTCGACGATCTCGGATTTTGGGTTGCACACTTGGGCTACCCCGCTTAACCAGTATATCGAGCCAGGCCAGCTGTACATTGGGTTCACTACTTCAGGAGCGAATTTGACGGCTGGTTTCTGCAGAATGATTATTCCAAACGCCGCTCTGAACAGCTCTTCATACGACGTGCTGGTTGACTTGGACCCAGTTAATGCCACTATCTTACAAGGCTCAAACGACACGCATACATTTCTGTACTTCAATTACACCCACTCAGCCCACGAAGTAGTAATCACGCCAGAATTCCCATCATTCCTTATTCTGCCTCTATTCATGATAGCAACGCTACTGGTAGTTACGATCTGCAGAAGAAAGCACGCACCATACCTGAAGCAATAGCCCACACGACAAAAGACTACCTGAAAGAGCAGGAATTCATGATCTAAATATCGGCAGGGCCACAGAACAAGTCCTATCCACAATTCCAAGCCACATGACAAACGGAAATCAAGACGAAAGCTCTATATTTCCTAATGAAGGGTTCTCTTCTGAAAGAGAGTTCGAGGGCCGGTAGATCAGTCTGGTATGATCGCCGCCTTCGCAAGGCGGAAGCCGCGGGTTCAAATCCCGCCCGGTCCACTTACTTGCGGAAAACCTACGGTTTCCTACTTCCTTTAGTCTTGCGCCGCTCTTTGTTGTTTTGACGCTTTCTGCTGCGGTAAAATACTGCTTGAGACAGTTTCCGCGCGTAGAAACATCACTATTTGTGCTTAGTCTCATTCTCAGCGTCTTTTGCTTCTGCCATTATCGCAACATCCTTTATGCTTGTTGGTCGATTGGTCGCCTTGAGAATCAACCTTTCTCTCCATCCGCATTCTTTACATTCAAACTTTGGTGGAGTCAGTCCCATGTGACCCGACGTGTCTCCCGTCATGGAACTGACCCTACGAACCAACGGACTTTTGCACTTAGGACAGACTTGAATATCAACATATTTTCGCTCTTTTTCCAGTTCTTCTAAGGCTTCGGTTAACTCTGGAAAGAGTTCACTTTCAGCTTTCTCATTCTCTAAAAGGCTAAATTGCTTCTTCTTTTTCTTCTTCTTCTGTTGCGTCTCTGACATCGAGAGCACACTACTAGAATACTTGCGAAGAAACAGATAAAAGCCTACTGATTCTGCTACAACTTTTCCGCTAAATCGTTCAGTTGAGCCTTCGAGAGTTGAATGCGAGGCTTTTTCTTGGCGTCTTGATGATATAGCCAAAAATCTGGTCATGGAAACCACGCGAAGAAGAAAAGGAGGTGATAGATCATAGGAGCACGCGCGAAAGAGAAGGGAAACGTCGTTGCGTATTCGTGCGACAATGATTATATTAGTGCGAAGAATCGTAGAAAGTGGCTAAAGACTGAGACAATGACGGTAAACAGGAAGTCTGAGACTGAAAGATCATATCAGGAATTGATGGAACGGATCCGTCATTGGGCTGAGGGGCGTTCTGACATTAGAGCAGTGATTGTAGTGGGGTCTAGAGCTCGGGTTGATCATGCGGCTGACGAATGGGCCGATCTGGACGCCATAATCGTTACGAAAGATCCTGAAAACTACGTATCGACAGCAGATTGGGTGAACAACCTTGGCAAGCCCTTGTTAACATTCATCGAACCAACGTCAACTGGAGACGAGAAAGAGCGCCGCGTGCTTTTCGAGAGTATGCTCGACGTGGACTTCGCCATTTTTCCCATCCAGAAGCTCGAGCAGGCTCAGCAAAATGGGATTCCTCCTCAAATGGCCAGCCAAATCGCAGGTGTGTTTGGTCGTGGAGTCCGGGTTCTATTAGACAAAGATGGAATGGTTAACCAACTGCAGACACTCATTGCGTCCATTGAGAAGCCATTTTCCTTTCGACCTGCGCAAAACGAGTTTCTGAATGTCGTCAATGACTTCATTTATCACGCTGTCTTCACAGCGAAGCATTTGCGACGAGGAGAGTTATGGTGGACTACGACTTGCTTAGACTGCCATATGCAGCGTTTGCTTCTGCAAATGATAGAGTGGCATGCTCTGGCCACCCATGACTGGAGACATGACACTTGGTTCCGCGGACGCTTCCTAGAAGAGTGGGCAGACCCAAAAGCAGTAGAAGGCCTACGCGAGGCATTTGCACACTGCGACAGGAAAGACATAAAGCGTGCCCTGTTGGCAGCGATGGATCTGTTTCGTTGGCTGGCAATCGAGACATCTAAGAGGCTAGGCTACCCATATCCAATAAGCGCAGAAGAGCACGTGACGAAATGGATAAGGACATGCACTTCTGAGATTGGAGACATGAAGCCATTGGCACCCGGCTAGTTCCTCGTTAAGAGACCACGGTTTGGCTGGGCAGACGACGAAAGCGTTCCAACAGGCATCTTTATTTTCAGAAGAAGAGGGGGGTGCTGGAACCCATAATTGTACGCGCGCTAGCGCGATTGAGGAAGCTTGGATGCGAAGCCATAATGGCCCGTTGGTGGGCGAATAGGCGCGTGCTCCTCACCGAGCGCGCTACAGACTTTGAACAGAAAATTGGAGGTCTAACAAAGTCAATAGAACTCGGGAACACAATCTTGGGAAAATGTGAGCTCTGCCCAAGTTACCCGCATTCTAGCCAAATTCCCTTTTTCACGTGTGATAGAGTTAATTCGCGCCTTCAGAACGATGCTCATCGTATCCCGACGTACATCACTATCCATAGACTGAGCAAAGCCAGAAGCACAGGATACTCTGCAAACGAATTTCGGAACAAGCATGCGCGCTGACATGTAAAAACCTGATCGGCTATAGCGTGCGACGTTAATTTCCTCTGTTGCTTTTTCTATTGGTCCAGTAACGACGGCCTCACTTTCCAACAATCAAGGAACTTGTTGGGCCCTCGTTTTATGGAGATTCTTTGGACACGCTATGTTTGGTCCACCTTGATAACTGATTTGCATTCGCGTTTTTTTCATGAAATCATTGCCT